>NZ_JBEXFQ010000011.1:0-200623 GCF_040606855.1 Nocardia sp. NPDC005366 | reverse complement strand
CGGGTTCGGCGGCGCGGCGCTCAGCTTCGGGGTACGGCCTCGGGATACGGGCGGTGGTCAGCCGCGAACCGCGGCGCAGACGCCGCCGTCCACGAGCAGATCGACCCCGCTGAGGAAACTCGCTTCGTCCGAGAGCGCGAAGGCGACCACCGCCGCGAGTTCCTCCGGCCTTCCGGTGCGCCCGACCGGAGTCCGAGCGACGAGCGCCTCCATACTGGCGTGCTGCTGCGCCTCCTGGCGGCCCTGCGGGGTGTCGATCATGCCCGGTGATACCGAGCAGATCCGGCCTCCGCTGGGGCCGATACGCACCGCCTCGCGCCGGACGAACCGCTGCACACCGTATTTCGCCCAGGAGTAGGCCGCGCCCGGATCCTCGATCGCGGGTCCGAGCGCCTCGCGCAACGCGTCGAGGAAATTCTCGTCGAGCGGATCGTCCAGGATCGCGGCCACGGTCTCGTCGGCGGACAAACCCGCGAGTATCGGCGCCATCGACGCGAAACACACCGTGGCGGTCCCCGTGGTGACCAGCGGCCGCAACTCGCGCGCCAGCAGGGCGGTGCCGATCAGGTCGACGGTGAAGATCCGTCGCCAGTCGGCCATGGTGGGGGAGATGCCCGCGACATGGGCCACGGCCCGCAGGGTGCCGAGTTCGGCGACCCGCGCGGCCAGACCGGCGACGCCCTCCGCGTCGGAGATATCGACGACGACCGGTTCGATGGTCGCGGTCCCCGACGCCGTGAGGGTTTCGGCCGCCGTCGCGATGGTGTCCTTGTCCAGATCGGCGACCAGCAGCACGTCGACCATGGTCGAAAGCCGTTGGGCGCAGGCCAGTCCCATGCCGCGACCGGCGCCGGTGACAATTCCCACGGTGGTCATGCAGTTCCTTCCGAGGCCCAGCAGCCGGACAGTCCCGGCTCCGTCAGCCGATTGACAAGTTCGATCCTGATACCCGTCGGGCCGCGCAGGAAGGCGAATTGCGCCATGCCGTTGGGCAGATCGCGCGTCACCTCGCTGACATAGCCGTTCTCGAGCAGTTCCGCGGCATCGGCGGCCACGTCGTCGGACCAGTAGCCGAGGTGGTGGATCCCGCCGCCCGCGGGCTCCCAGAGCGTTCCAGGAATGGATCGGACGACCTCGAGGCGCGGGACGGTCACCGAGTACGTGCACGCCAGATCCACGACGGTCGCGCCCGCCGGTGTCGTGACCTCGATGGATCCGCCGACCTGCGGGCCCCACCGGTACCCGAAGACGGTCGACAACTCGGCCACGGTGGCCTCGAAATCGTCAGCGACGATACCGAGATGGAATTGATCCTCTGCCCGGATCATCGCGTCACCGCCCGACGGGGTCGACGGTGGCGAACGAGATGGGCGTCAGTGTTGTTGATGGCCCTCTCCTTTCAGTCAGTGGACAGATCGACCAGGATCTTGCCGACCGCGCGACCGTCGGCGACCTCGCGCAGTGCGGCGCCCACCTCCGCGAGCGGATACTCGGCCCCGATATGCGGCCGGACCCGGCCCTCGGTCAACATGGCGCCCAATTCGTCCTCGTTGCGGCGATATTCGGCCGGATCGAGATCGTGGAACTGGAATCCGAGCACATGGACGCCCTTGATGAGCACCAGATTCAGCGGGATGTCGGGGATGACACCCGAGGCGTAACCGACGGTGACGAAACGTCCGCCGCGCGCCAGCGAACGCAGCGCGGGTTCGGACAGATCGCCGCCGACCGGGTCGACAACGGCGTTCGCGCCGTCGGGCAGCGCCTCGCGCAACGCCGCGCGCACATCACCGGCCGTGCGATCGACGAGGTGCGCCGCACCGTATTGCTTTGCGGCCATGAGCTTTTCCGGCGATGAGGCGACCGCGGTCACCTCTGCGCCGAGTTGCACGGCCAGTTGCACAGCGGCCAGCCCGACCCCGCCGCCCGCGCCGAGGACGATCACCCGATCGCCCTCGCCGACGCGGGCCACGGACCGCAGCGTGTGATACGCGGTGCGATAGGCGACCCCGAAGGCCGCCGCGGTGGGCAGATCCACCCCGTCCGGAATCCGGGTCACCTTATTCGCCGCGACCGCGATCTGTTCGGCGAAGGCCCCGTAGAGCCCGGTGCCGGTGACGCGGTCACCGATCGCGAGATCGGTGACCGCGTTGCCGATTTCGATGACCGTCCCGGCGAATTCGCTACCGGGAACGAACGGCGGCGGGACGCTGATCTGGTAGCGATCGGCGATCAGCAGCACATCGGGAAAGTTGACCGCGGCCGAACCGACCCGGACCAGGACCTGGTCGGCGGCCGGTTCGGGCGCGGGCAGCGTGCGGATCTCGACCGACTCGGGCGGTCCGTAGGCCGGGCAGACGGCCGCGCGCATCTCAGCGGCCCTGCCACACCGGCGTGCGCTTCTCCAGGAACGCCATCGCGCCCTCTTTCGCGTCGTTGCTGGTGAAGACCTTGCCCTGCCATTGCGACAGCCGCTTGTCGGCCTCGGCCGCGTCGTCGACGGCCAACCGGACGAGTTCCTTGCAGGCGGCCAGGCCCAGTGGCGCGTTGGCGGCGATCCGCTGCGCGTAGTCGAGCGCGGTCGCGAACACCTGATCCGCGGGCACCACGGCATTGACGAGGCCGATCTCGTAGCCGCGGGCCGCGGTGATCGGATCGCCGGTCAGCGTCATCTCCAGCGCGATATTCATCGGAATCCTGCTGCCGATGAACGTGCCGCCGCCGCCGGGGATCAGCCCGCGTTTCACCTCGGGGAACGCGAATTTCGCGTCCTCGGAGGCGATGAGCACATCAGCGCCGAGCAGCAGTTCCAGACCGCCGCCGATCGCGGAACCATTGGCCGCGCCGACCACGGGGACGGTGAGTCGTCCGCGGGCCAGACGAAGGTACGCGGCCGTATCGCGGTCCTCGTCGGAGAAGGACGCGCCGGAGGAGAACGCGCGCAGATCCATGCCGGAGCAGAACGCGCGGTCACCGGCGCCGGTGAGCAGCAGCGCGCGGATCTCGGGATCGTTCTCGGCAGCGAGCGCCGCCGCGCCGATACCCTGCATCATCGGCACCGTCAGCGCGTTGCGAGCCTCGGGCCGGTTCAACCGGACCACCGAGACGGCGCCGTGCCGTTCGAGCTGGTATTCCGCCGTATCGGTCATCCTCGGTACCCACTCGACTCGGCGAGCTCGGCGGCCGAGCGCATGAGCTCGGGAACGATCGAGCCGAAGGACTGCAGTTTGATGTCGTCGCCCGCGCGCTGGAACCCCTGTTCCAGCACGATCGCGAGCTTCCACTTGGCCAGGACCAGGTAGTAGTCGAGGTCATCGACCTGACGGCCCGACACCTTCGCGTAGTGGTCGATCAACTGCTCGCGCGAGGGCATGCCGCTCAGATCGACGTAACTCGAGGTCGCCGCCTCGGGGGCGGAGGTATCGGCGGGCCAGCCCTGCAACATCCAGGCGAGGTCGAGCTTGGGGTCGCCGACCGTTCCCATCTCCCAGTCGACGATGGCCGAGAGCCGCGCGGGTGCGCCGTGGTGGTACATGACATTGGCGAACTGGTAGTCGCCGTGCATGATGCCGGGGATGAAATCCAGCGGCCGGTGCTCGCGCAGCCAGGCCGTCGCGGTCTCCATACCCTCGAGTTCGCGACCCTTGATGCGCTCGAAGAATCCGGTCCAGCGCGCCACCTGACGTTCGTGGAAACCGTCTGGCCTGCCCAGATCCTCGAGGCCGCGGGCCTTCCAGTCGACCTTGGATAGCAGCGCGATGCCCTCGGCGAGCTGATAGGCCAGATCCGCGCGGGCGACGGGGTCGGTGTCGAACGGCGCGGGCCAGGTCTTCTTGTGCTGCATCGGCGACCAGCCGTCGACGAAGCCCATCAGATAGAAGGTGCGCCCGAGCACCGACGGGTCGGTGCAGACCGCGACGGCCTTGGTGTGGGGCACCTCGGAGCCGTCGAGCGCCTCGATGATGCGCCATTCGCGCAGGATGCCCTTGTCGCGGTCGGCGGGGGCGGCCTTGGGCGGAATGCGCAGCACGCTGCGGTGATCGCCGTGACGGATCTCGTAGATCTCGTTCTGGGTGCCGCCGGAGAGCAGCCCGATCTCGAGCGGGCCCTTGGCGTCGGGAAGTCCCGCCTGGTCCATCCAGGCGGCGAGGCGGGTGACGTCGAGGGCCGACCCGGTCTCCGTTACTGCGTCGCTGGTCATCGGTTTCCTACTTCGTGTTCAAGGAATTCGGCGTACTTGGCCATGGCGGCCTCGCGCTGGCGCGGAATCCATTCGGTCGGCCAGGTGTCCTCGGTCGCCTTGTGGTCGCGCAGCACCTGTTTGGCGACGGTGGTCTTGTGCACCTCGGTGGGTCCGTCGGCCAGGCCCATGACGGCCGCGCCGTGGATCATCCGGAACAGCGGCAGTTCGTTGGTCGTGCCGAGCGCACCGTGGATCTGCATCGACCGCCAGGCGATATCGTGGAGCACGGTCGGCATCACGACCTTCACCGCGGCGATATCCTTGCGGACCTTCTTGTAGTCGTTGTGCTTGTCGATCTCCCACGCGGTGTAGAGCACGAACAGCCGGAACTGCTGCAATTGCGCGTACGAGTCGGCGATATAGCCCTGGACGAACTGCTTGTCGGCGAGCCTGCTGCCCGCCGTCTGGCGGCTCAGCGCGCGTTCGCACATCATGTCGATCGCCTTGCGGGCCAGTCCGATGGTGCGCATGGCGTGGTGGATGCGCCCGCCGCCCAGGCGGGTCTGCGCGATGGCGAAGGCCTGTCCCGCGCCGCCGAGCAGGCCCGAATTCGGTACCCGCACGTTGTTGTAGTGGATCAGCGCGTGCTGTCCCTCGCCCTCCGGCTCGCCGTAGAGGCCGACGTCGCGGACGATCTCGATGCCGGGGGTGTCGCTGGGCACCAGGAACATCGACATGCCCTTGTACGGGCTGACGTCCGGGTCGGTGATCGCCATGACGATCAGGAACGAGGCGGTTCTCGCGTTGGACGAGAAGAACTTCCAGCCGTTGATGATCCAGTCGTCGCCGTCGCGTACCGCCGCGGTGCGGAATTGCGTCGGGTCGGCGCCCGCCTGCGGTTCGGTCATCGAGTAGCAGGAGAAGAGTTCACCGTCCAGCAGCGGGCGCAGGTAGCGCTCCTTCTGCTCGGGTGTCCCGTAGTGCGCGATGATCTCCGCGTTGCCGGTGTCGGGCGCTTGACAGCCGAAGACGATCGGCGCCCATGACGAGCGGCCGAGAATCTCGTTGAGCAGGGCCAGTTTCACCTGCCCGTGGCCCTGACCGCCCAGATCGGGGCCGAGATGGGTCGCCCACAGACCTTGTTCGCGGACACGCTCTTTCAGCGGATCGATCGCCTTGCGTCGTCCTCCGTCCAGGGGCACGAATTGCTCGTGCGGCCAGACGAGGTCGAGTGGTTCGACCTCTTCGCGGACGAACTCCTCCGCCCAGTCCAGCTTCGCCTGGTACTCGGAGTCGGTTTCGAAATCCCATGCCATGGCATCTCCTCTCGCCATGAAGAATAAGCTTCTCCTGATCCAGAATGCAATTCTTAGTTATGATCGGCTCACCCGTCGGTCGTGGGATTTCCGCAGCTGACATCAGCATTTGCGCTGGCGAAGTCACTCGAGAACAATATTCTTGTGAAGGAGAACGCGGTGCCAGATCTAGTCGATGACCCGGCGCGGGCCGATGACGTGGCGACCAGGATCGCTCGGCGCGCACTGGCCAAGCGCCGCGCCGATTACGCCGAGGAGATACGGCGTCTGCTCGACGCGGCGCTGTCGGTGATGACCGCGGGCGGGGTCGCCGCCCGGCCGCGGGTCGCCGATATCGTCGCGGCGGCCGGCCTGTCCAACGACGCCTTCTACCGGCATTTCCCATCCAAGGACGCGCTGGTCGCCGCACTGCTCGAGGACGGCTCCGAGCGGCTGGCGCGCTATGCGGGCCACCAGATGGGCAAGGAGTCGGATCCGCGCCTGCGCGTGCGCCGCTGGGTGGCGGCGATTCTGGCCCAGGCCGACGAACAGACCGCGGCGGCGACACTGGCCGTGCTGTGGAACGCGGCGGGCCCCGGCCTCGCGTTGGAAGCGGGGCCGGGGGTCGTGGGCAGTGCGCTCTCCACCCTGTTGCGCGACACGCTCGCCGAATTGGGAAGCGCCGCACCCGATTCGGATGCGGCGCTGATCGCCCATGTCGCCATCGGCACCCTGGCCGACCTGTTGCGGCAGCGATCCGGTCCCACCGAGCACGATGTGGACCGGATCACCGATTTCTGCCTGCGGGCACTGACCCCGGGTCAGGCCGGGACTTCGCCCGCCGCGCTCGTCGCGCCGCGCAGCAGGTCGAGCGGCGCGTGATTGGCCCAGCCCTGTTCCGGCCAGTTGAACCAGCCCGCCGACGCCTTCGTGCCGCCGTCTGGATGCAGCGTCGACCCGGTGATGTAGGACGAGAGCGCCGAGGCGAGGAACACCACGCTGTTCGAGATATCGGTGACTTCACCGACCCGGCCCATCGGAATGGCGACCCGGACGCCCACCGGATCGTTCAGCGCGCCGTCGGCGTGGGTGAAACGCATCAGATTCGGTGTCGGAACGTAGTCGGGTGCGACATTGTTGACCCGGATCCCGTCGGGGGCGACCTCGACGGCGAGGGTGCGGGCGAAATGTTCCACCGCCGCCTTGGCCGCCGCGTACACCGCGAAACCCGGTGCCGCCCGGTGCGCTTCGATCGTGGTGACGTTCACGATGCTGCCGCCGCGCCCGCCAGCGCGCATGCGCGGCACCGCCAGTGAGCAGGCGTGCAGCACATGCGTGAGATTGGTGCGCACCACGGCGTCCCAGCCCTTGGCGTTCGTCTCGGTGAACGGCGCGCGGTAGGTCCCGCCGACCACGTTGACGAGGGTGTCCAGCCGCCCCCAGCGCGTGTCCACCGCGTCGAACACCGCGGCGAGGACGTCGGGGTCCCTGGCGTCGCCGATTTCGATCAGGACATCGTGGCCGCGCTCGCGCATGACCTGTCCCAGCGCCCGCGCCGCGTCGGCGTCGGCGTCGAGCACCGCGACCCGCACGCCGTTGGCGGCCAGATCGGTGACGATCGCCTGGCCGAGACCGCCCGCGCCGCCGGTGACGAGCGCGACCGTGCCGTCCAGACCAGCCCGCTGCTCGAACCAGCCCATCACCGGGCTCGCGCCAGGTAGGTGGACCCGAAGGCTTCCAGGAAGTCCATCGTCGCCGTGTACTCGCGGGTCCGGCTCGATATCACGATCCAGTCGACCCCGATCTCGGCGAGTTCGGCCAGCGCCGCGGCGTGCCGGTCCGCGTCGACCGTGGGTCGGGTGATGCCCTCGTCGTTGTAGGAGTACACCACGTCGATATGTTCGGTGCGCCCTGCGGCTTCGGCCTGCGCCCTGACCTCGGCGATCTTGCGGGCGAGTTCGGCCACGGGGCCGAGCGCCGGGGTGCGCGCGGTGGTGCTCAGTTCCGCGCCTCCGCTCATCGGGATCCAGCCCTGCGCGCGTTGGGCCACGCGACGACGGCTGAGCGCGGAATTGCCGCCGATCCAGATGGGGATCGGCTGCTGCACCGGCCGCGGTTTCGCCACCACGTCGCGCGCGCTGAAATGGGTGCCGGTATAGCTGAACGGCTCGCCGCTCCAATGCTGGGGCAGCACGTCGAGCGCCTCGTCGAACAGGACGTTGCGCTCGTCGAAATCGACACCGAGGGCGTGGAATTCGCTTTTCTGGTAGCCGGTGCCGAGTCCGAGAGTCACCCGGCCGCCCGAGAGTTTGTCCAGGGAGGCCGCCGTTTTCGCCAGCAGCATCGGATTGCGGTACGGGGCCACCGTGAGATAGGTGATGAGCCGCAGCCGTTCGGTGGCGGCGGCGGCGAAGGCGAGGGCGATGAACGGATCGAGAGTCTGGTGTCCTCCCGAGGCGAGCCAGCGGGCTCCCGGCGCGGGATGCTCACTCAGCGAAATGCCGTCGAACCCATGCCGTTCGACCGCCGCGGCGACCTCCGACAGTGGTCCGGCGTCGAGCAGATCGCCCTCGTATCCGGCTGTTTCCGGATAGTGGAATATGAAACGCATTGACTACCTCTCGCTCGTCTCGGTCATCGGCCGCGTTTGACCTGGTTGAACGGGACGTCGCGGTCGGCGGCGTATTCGCGGGGCATGCCGAGCACCCGCTCGCTGATGACATTGCGCGCCATCTCGGTACTGCCTCCGGCCAGGCTCCACGCCGCGCGGAACAGGTAGTCCAGCCCGACCTTCTCGGTGTCGACCGGATCGCCAGGTGCCTGCGTCGCCGCGATGGAACCCGCGATGCGCACCGCCATATCCGTTTGCAGACAGGCGTTCTCGGCACTGAACAACCGGGTGATGGATCCCGCCGACGGCGGCAGCGCACCACTGATGATCGACCGCGTGACGTGGGCGATGAGCTGGTCGCGCACCACATTCATGGCCCGCGCCTCGCCGATATCCTCGCGCACCCGCGAGTCCTCCCACTGACCGGTTGCCTTCGCGAGTTCGACCAGCGACACCGCCTCGGCGCCCATATGCGGGGTCGCGCCGCTGATGTAGGGGGAGGTGCCGCCGAGCGCGGCCCGCTCGTGGTTGAGCAGCCGGGAGGCGGCCTCCCAGCCCGCGTCCACCTCGCCGAGTACGGCCTCGAGGGGCAGGGAGACATCGTCGAAGAATTCCTGGCAGAACTCGGTCGACCCGGTCACCTGCTTGATCCGCTGGATCGTCACCCCGGGCGCGTGCACCGGAACCAGGAAGAGCGTGAGTCCACGATGTTTGGGCACATCCCAGTTGGTGCGGGCCAGGCACAGGCCGTAGTCGGCGGCGTAGGCGCCCGAACTCCAGATCTTGGAGCCGTTGAGAAGCCACCGGTCGCCGTCGCGTTCGGCGCGGGTGGTCAGTCCGGCGAGATCCGATCCGCCGTTGGGCTCGGAGAGGAATTGGACGAGGACCTCCTCACCCTTCAGCACGGCGGGCAGGTGGGCGCGCTTCTGCTCGTCGGTGCCGATATCGACCAGTGTCGCCGCGCAGATGGCGAGTGTCGGCACATTGAGGATCAGCGGCAGCTCGTAGCCGACGGATTCCTTGGTGAAGGCCTTCTGGTGGGCGGGGGTCAGACCGAGGCCGCCGTATTCGGACGGGAAGCAGATACCGGCGAAACCGCCGTCGTAGAGGATGCGCTGGAGCTGTCGGGCTCGATCCCACGCCTCCTCGGAATCGGCTTTGAGTTCCGACGACGCGGTCGCGGGCGGCATATTGTCCCGCAGCCAGATTCGCGCGCGTTCGCGGAAATCGGAGACGGATTCGAGCTCAGTCGTCATGATGGCGGTGCCTTCCTGGAGATTCGGTACGGCTCAGGCGGCCGCGGTGTCGAGCAGGTCTGCGATGTGGCGCCGGTGCTCCTCCGGGGTGCCGTACAGGGCGCTGCCGAGGGTGATGCGACGCAGGTAGAGGTGCAGGTCGTGTTCCCAGGTGACGCCGATGCCGCCGTGCAGCTGCACGCAGTCCTGGGCGATGACCGGAGCCTTCGCCCCGACATAGGATTTCGCGATGCTGATCGTCTCGGCCGCGGTGCTCGCCTCGTCGTCCCAGGCCGCGGCGGCGGCGGTCGCCGTCGCACGGCAGGCCTCCAGCCAGGTCTTGTTGTCGGCCATACGGTGTTTGAGCGCCTGGTAGGACGACAGCGGCCTGCCGAAGGTGTAGCGGTCGGACAGCCAGGCCAGCGTCGCGTCGAAGGGGCGGTCGGTCGCGCCGACCACTTCGGCGGCGGTGAGCGCCGCCGCGGTGAGCGCCTGTGTCCGGATCGCCTCGGCGGCCTCCGCGCCGACGTTGACCACCGCGTCGGCGGAGACGGCGACATCGTCGAACGACACCCGCGCGGTGCGCCGCACCAGGTCGAGCGTCCACGCCGGGGTCACCGTCACGCCGGGGGCGTCGGCGCGGACCAGCAGTTGGACCGGGCCATCGGAACTCTGCGCGGTCACCAGGAACAGGTCCGCCTGATCGCCCGCCTCGACACGGTCTTTGACGCCGGTCAGTCGGTAGCCGTCGCCCTCGGCCTCGGCGCGTGTCCCTGTCGCCCGGCCCGCGAGCGCCTCGAAGCCGCGACTCGGTTCGTAGACCGCCCATGCCACGACGGTCTCGCCGCTCTGCACGGCGGTGACCGTCTCGGAGAGCCGGTCCGCGACCGGAACCAGTCCGGCGAGTACCGCGTTGGTGGTGATGAAGGGGCCGGGCGCGCAGGCACGGCCCAGTTCATCGGCCACCAGGGCCAGTTCCGTCATCGCTCGGCCGGAAACTGTTCCACCACCGAGGCTTTCGGGTACGAACATCGCGGTCCAGCCGAGTTCGCAGGCCCGCCGCCACCAATCCCTGTCGAAGCCTACGCCGGATTCGCCAAGGGCGCGGACGGTGCCGATCGGGACGGTGTCGGCGAGGAAGTCGCGGGTGGTCGACTGGAAAAACCGCTGATCCGCGGTGGGGTCATTGGGCATGATTGCCGGTCCTCTGGTTGACGCGGAGCTGTGAATATGGAAATCTCATATTCACAGATGAGAGCCTTATTCTCAATCATGGAAGTCAACTGGCAGCGTCGCCCTCGAGTGTGCGCGCTGGCCGGAGCGTCGAAGGGAACCGTCGAGTGGTGAACAACTTCCAGGATCTGGACTTCTTCCTCGGACAGGAGCTGGTCGACGATCCGTACCCGTACTTCGACTCGCTGCGCGAGCAATGCCCGGTGACCAGGGAGAACCATCACGACGTGATGATGGTGACCGGCTACGAGGAAGCGCTAGAGGTCTACAACGACGTCGAACGTTTCTCCTCGTGCATCTCGGTCACCGGTCCCTTCCCCGGCTTCCCGGTCTCGCTCGAGGGCGCCGAGAACGTCGACGAGTTGATCGCCGAACACCGCGACAAGCTGCCCATGAGCGATCAGCTGCCGACGATGGATCCGCCGACCCACACCGCGCACCGCGCCCTGCTGATGCGATTGATCACCCCCAAGCGCCTCAAGGAGAACGAGGAGGCGATGTGGGCCATCGCCGACCGGTTGCTCGACGAATTCCTCGTGATGGAGGACGCCGACATCATCCGGGATTTCGCGGGGCCCTTCACCCTCTACGTGATCGCCGACCTGCTCGGCGTCCCCACCGACGACCAAGAGGAATTCCTGCAGAAGTTGCAGCGCGAGAAGCATTCTCGCGGCGCGGTCGGCAGCACCGACGGCGCGGACCTGTCGCACAGCCCGATCGAATTCCTCTACACGCGGTTCTCGGGCTACATCGAGGATCGCCGGGCCAACCCGCGTAACGACGTGCTGACCAGCATGGCGACCACGACCTTCCCCGACGGCAGCACGCCCGAGGTCATGGATGTGGTGCGCGTGGCCGCCAATCTGTTCTCCGCGGGGCAGGAGACGACGGTCCGACTGCTCAGCTCCGCGCTGCGCACACTGGCCGAACGCCCCGATATCCAGCAGTACCTGCGCGAAGACCACAGCCGCATCCAGAACTTCATCGAGGAGTCGCTGCGGATGGAGAGCCCGGTCAAGGGCGACTTCCGGCTCGCGAAGGTGAACACCGAGGTCGGTGGGACCGAGGTGTCGCAGGGCAGCGTCATGATGGTGGTCAACGCCGCCGCCAACCGCGATCCGCGACGCTTCGACGACCCGACGACCTTCGACGCCGGCCGTTCCAACGCTCGTGCGCACGTGGCCTTCGGTCGCGGTGTGCACAGCTGCCCCGGCGCTCCGCTGGCCCGCGCCGAGGCGCGTGTGGCCATCGAGCGACTGCTGCAGCGCACCGCCGATCTGCGGATCAACGAGAAGAAGCACGGCCCGGCCGACGCGCGCAAGTTCTCCTACCTGCCGACGTTCATCCTGCGCGGGCTCAACGAGCTGTACCTCGACATCGATGTCGCCGAGGGCGAAGCTCGATGAAGGTCTCCATCGACGACGAGCGCTGCCGCGGACACGGTATCTGCACGGTGCTGTGCGGCGAGGTGTTCGCCATCAACGACGACGGCTACGCCGAGGTGCTCGTCGATGAAGTGCCCGCTCACCACGAGGACTCGGTACGGGAGGCAGTGCAGAACTGTCCCGAGCGGGCGATCGAGGTCGAATGACCGTCGCGGAGGCGACACTCGGGTGGCACGCGACCCGATCCCCGGATCGGGTCGCGCTCGTGATGGCGAGCAGTGGTGAGACGGTCACCTACGCCCAATTGGAGGATCGCTCACTGCGATTCGCCACTGCCCTGCGCGACCGAGGGCTCGGCGTCGGCGGCCATATCGCCATCCTGCTGGAGAACACCCGCGCGTATCTGGAAATAGCCTGGGCCGCACAGCGTTCCGGGCTCTACTACACCGCTGTCAACCGGCACCTGCGGCCCGCCGAGGTCCAGTACATCCTGGCCGACAGCGGTGCGACCGCGTTGGTGACCAGCGCCGCCATGGCCGAGGTCGTGGCCGGACTCGATCTGTCCGATATCCCGGTACGCATCACCGTCGACGGTGAGTTGCCGGGTTTCGAGCACTACGACGATATTCTCGCCGCCGAACCCTCCGGGCCGCTCGCCGACGAGTGCGAGGGCCGCGAGATGCTCTACTCGTCGGGGACCACCGGGCGGCCCAAAGGGGTTCGCAAGACATTGCCCGCGACCGCGCTCGGCGATCCCACCGCCGCGCCCGTCCAGATCGCGCGCGGGCTGCTGATCAGCGGGGCCACCGGCGACGGTGTGTACCTTTCCCCGGCGCCGCTGTATCACGGCGCGCCGCTGGTGTTCTCGATGTCGTGGCAGCGGCTCGGCGCGACCGTCATCGTGATGGAACGCTTCGACCCGGAGCAGTGTCTCGACCTGATCGAGCGCTACCGCGTCACCCACACGCAGATGGTGCCGACGATGTTCGTGCGAATGCTGCGCCTGCCGCCCGAGCGGCGGGCCCGTTTCGATCATTCGAGCCTGGTGGACGTGGTGCATTCGGCCGCGCCGTGCCCGGTGGCGGTGAAGCATCGGATGATCGAGTGGTGGGGTCCGATCATCAGCGAGTACTACTCGGGCACAGAGGATATCGGCACCACCTATATCGGCGCCCTGGATTGGCTGAGCCATCCGGGCTCGGTGGGCAAGCCGATGCAGGAATGTCATATCGTCGGGGACGACGGAGTCGAGGTGGGGCCCGGCGTCGTCGGCGTCGTCCATTTCGGTGGCGGCAGGCCGTTCGAATACCACAACAATCCGAGCGCGACCGCGGACGCCGCCCACCCCGCGGGCTGGCGCACCATCGGCGATATGGGTTACCTCGACGAGGACGGCTACCTGTATCTCACCGACCGCAAGGCCCACATGATCATCTCCGGCGGGGTGAACATCTACCCGCAGGAAGCGGAGAACGTGCTGGCGGGCCATTCGGCCGTCGCCGACGTCGCGGTACTCGGCGTTCCGGACGAGGAGATGGGCGAGGCGGTGAAAGCGGTTGTCCAACTGGTAGATCCGGCTCAGGCCGAGGATTGCCTCGCCGCGGAGCTGATCGAATTCTGCCGTGCGGAACTGGCATCCTACAAATGCCCGCGCACGGTCGATTTCGTGACCGAACTGCCGCGCGATCCCAACGGCAAACTGTACAAAAGGCTACTGCGCGAGCGCTATTGGGAAGGGCGCGAATCCCGCGTCATCTGAGCGGAACCCGCGCCCGGAGAAGGCGACCCTCGGGTCAGGCCGGATCGGGCGCGGGTACACCCGCGTCGATGGCCGCCTCCAGAATGCCGAGATCACCGCCGAGTTCGGCGACCAGCGCCCTGGCCACGGCGACATCCTTGCCGAGGAATTCGCCGACCGAGGCCCGGAACTCCTGCACCGCACCCTTACTCGCGACGCTGAGCAGAGCGCGACCGCTGCTGCTCGCGTGCGGGAGCGCCTCGAGCAGCGTCGCCTCGTCGAGCCCCAATTGATCGCCGAGGCGCACCGCGTCGGCGACCAGGCCGATCTGCGCCGCGAACAACGCGTTGTTGACGAGTTTGACGCGCTGCCCCGACCCGAGCCCGCCGACATGCACCGCCGGATCGGCATAGGCGCACACCACCTCTCTCGCGCGCGCCACGGCATCCTCTGATCCGCCGAGGAATACCGTCAACTTGCCCGCCGCGATATTGTGCGGCCCGCCGCTCACCGGAGCGTCCACGACGGTCACACCGTATTCCTCGGCCGCCGCCGCGATCGCGGTCACGGTGGCGGGACTGCCGGTGGTGTGCACGATCAGCACGGCGCCGCGCGGCAGGTCGCGCAGCAGCGGACCATCCAGGCACACCTCGCGGACCTGGTCATCGGTGAAAACACAGACGACGACGGCGTCCGCGCCCGCGGCGGCCGCGCTCACCGACGCGACAGGTTCGGCGCCGGTCTCGGCCAGCGCGGCACGGGTTTCGGCGGATCGGCCGACGGCGCGCACGGTGTGTCCGGCTCGCACCAGACGTTCGATCATCGGGCGGCCCATCCGCCCCGCGCCTACGAATCCGACTCGCATACCAGCTATCTCCTTCAACGCGAACGGTCCATCAGACCGAGAGTGGCGTCCGCGGCGTCGAGCACGATTCCCGGGGTGACGCCCGCCGCGGCGGCCAGTTCGGCGACCAGGGAGACATCCTTGCGGAGCAGATCGCCCGCGTGCGCGGCGAGCCGGTCCAGGGTGCCGCCCGCGTCCACGATACGGCCGAGCGCGAAACTGTTCGCGGTGCCGTGGGAAATGACCTGGCCGAGGCGTTCCTGGCTGAGACCGAGCGATGTGCCCAGCGCCAGCGTGCTTTTCGACGTCGCGAGATTCGCCGTGAACAGCAGATTGTTGAGCAGTTTGGTGACCTGTCCGGCCCCGACCTCACCGAGGTGCACGATGGGGTCGGCATAGGATTCGAAAATCGGGCGGCTGCGCTCGACGGCTTCGGCGGAGCCGCCGACCATCACGAGCAGCGTGCCCGCCGCCGCGCCGGGCCCGCCGCCGCTGACGGGGGCGTCGATCAGCTCGACGCCCTGTGCCGCGGCTGTTTTCGCCAGCTCGCGGCAGGTGTCGGGATGCACGGTGGAGTGCACGGCGATGATCGAGCCGGGCGCGATCCCGGCCAGCACACCTTTCTCGCCGGTGACCACTTCGCGGACATCGGCATCGCCGACGACGCACAGACAGACCAGATCGCTGTTCGCGGCCAGCGCCGCGGGGGAGTCGGCCGTCGCCGCCGCCGTATCGGCGAACGGCTCGAGGGACGCGGGCCGCCGCGCCCACAGTGTGGTCGGATGGCCCGCCTCGATGATCCGGCGTGCCATCGGGCCGCCCTGGCTGCCCAATCCGATGAATCCGACGCGCATCAGTGCGCCTCCTCGGTAGCGGGTTCCGGTGCGGCGCTCGCGGCGGGAGCGGGTCGGTAGAATACGGCCAGCAATCCGGCGGTGCCGAGCACGCCGACCCCGAGAGCCACCGCGCCACCGGCCAAGCCGGTGATCTCGATGCCCGCGGCATGATCCAGCGACAGCCAACCCGGCCCGGAAAGACCTAGTGCCAAGGCGACTGCCGCCAGCACGAGGACGTATTCGTAGCCCTCCTTGAAGACGAAGAAGCCGTTCTTGCGGTGCGCGAGAAGTCCGGCGACGAGCATCACCGAAATCACCGCGGCGGACGCGAACGGCGTGAGCAGCCCGACGATCAGCAGTGCGCCCGCGCCGATTTCGGTGATGACGCTCAGCCAAGCCTGCAATACGCCGTTGCGCAGCCCGAGCCCGCCGAACCAGCGGGCCGTTCCGGCGATCTTGCCTCCGCCTATCCAGTGATTCGCGCCGTGCGCGATCATCGTGACACCCACGACCAGCCGCAGCAGCGCCGGGGCGATATCGGTGACCTCCATTACCTCACCTCCCTGGCCGCGCCTGCGCGCCGCCATCGAATTGCATTGTCGGTCCGGTGAATTCTCCGGTACTCGCGGCCACCACGCACTCCTCCACGAAGGAAAGCACCTTCAGGTGGTACGCCGCCGCCGTGTAGCCGAGGCTCGCGTTGTGCCCGGTATTGGGTTGCATATTGAGCACGACCCGCGGCGCGGCGGTGAACAGCGCGCCGATTCCCGCGACTTCCTCCGGATCGTTTCGCCACACCGCTTCGTATTCGGCGGCGGTGTAGCGCACCGGGATTCGCACCCGCGCGGCCAGGTGCGGGAAATCGTGCTCGGCCCAATTCTCGATGGTCGAGGCCTCGAGTTTGGGCCCAGGTACCACGATGGACGTGCCGCCGACGAGTTCCGGCGGATACAGCCGCTGCGGATTCCACAGCAGCCCGCGTAGACCGGCGGGCCTGGTGCCCGCCGGTCTCGGCGACCACAGCACCTCCTGCGCCTCCGGGTGATGCGTGCGCCCGGTGCCGGCCATCTCCAGGCCGAGCAGGTCGGCCCCGCGGTCGTCGCTCGCCATCCGCAGCGCGAGTTCGCATCCGGCCGAATGCGCCATCAGGAATATGCCCGCGCCGTGGGGGTGGTCCTTCAGCAGCGAGTCGACAGCGCCGTACATGAGATCGACGCGCCGGCGCGGGGGTGCGAGTCGATCGGCGAAGGGCGCGGAACTGCCGTAGCCGGGCCGGTCGAGGGCGAGGACGGTATACCCCAGCCGTTGCCCGAGACGCAGCAGTGAGAGTTCGTGATGCCCTGGGCAATCGAAATACGCCGAGGTGGTCGCGCCGCCGTGCAGGGCGACCAGTACCGCGCGCGGAGCGCTCGCCTCGGCCAGCAGACCCGAGACCGGGATGCCGTCGACCTCGGTGACCACCGGTAGCGGGGCGGGATCGTCCATCGGAAGTAGTTCGGATTCGGTGAGTGTCATGGGGCGCGCACGCGATCAGGAATCGGTCCGGAGCAGCATCGCCCCGCCGGGGGTCAGTCCGCCGGTCGCGACCACGGCGACCCTGGCCCCTTCGACCTGGCGCGGGCCCGCCGCGCCACGCAATTGGACGATCGCTTCGTGCAGCAATCCCATACCGTGCGTGCGTCCGTGGGACAGCTGGCCGCCGTGGGTATTGACCGGAATCGTGCCGTCGCGGGCGATATTCTTGCCGCCGTCGAGGAAATCCTTGGCCTCGCCGATACCGCAGAAGCCGAGCGCCTCGATCCAGGACAGGCAGTTGAAGCTGAACCCGTCGTAGAGTTCGGCCACGTCGACATCGGCCGGGCGCATGGTGGTCCTGGTCCACAGGTGCGCGGCCGGGCCGAGTACCTGCGGTTCGTGGGTGAGCGTGCTCTGATCCCATTCGATGCGCTCGATGATCTGGGTGCCGACGGCCTCCACCAGCACCGGCGGCTTCGGCAGGTCGCGCGCCGCATCGACCGCCGAGACGATGACGGCCACCGCGCCGTCGCACGGCACGTCGCAGTCGAAGAGTCCGAACGGGGTGGTGATGGAGCGGGCCCCGAGATAGTCGTCCATGGTCATCGGATCGCGGTAGACCGCGGTCGGCTCTAGTTCGGCGTTGGCGCGCTGATTGAGCGCGATCCAGCCCAGCGTCTCGCGGGTGGTGCCGTAGCGATGGAAATGCCGCTGGGCGTTCTGCGCGAGGGTGTGCGCCGCCGAGATGGCCCCGAACGGCATCATCCAACTGGTGGTTCGCCCACCCGAGGGCGGAATGCGACCCGCCTTCGTCAATTCGCTGAACGTGGATTCCCACACGGTGCGGAAGCACAGCACGTGCTTGGCGAGTCCCGCCGACACCGCTACCATCGCGGCGATCACCGAACCGCTCGGACCGAATGTCTCGATACCGCCGTTGTGCCAGCTCGGACGCAATCCGAGCGCGGCTTCCAACGCGGTGACGCCGCCTTCGCCGAATCCGCCGACATTGCCGCCGCCCGGATAGGACGAGATGCCGTCGATATCGTCGAGGGTCAGACCCGCGTCGGCGACGGCGCGCTCGCAGGCCTCCACCGTCAATTCCAGCGGCGGCACCATCAATCGGCGTCCGATCCGCGACATTCCGATACCGGTCAGCGCGACCTTGTCCTCGAATTTCTCCTGCCGCACCATCGGGCGCACATATTCGCCGAAGCGTTCGGGGGCGATCTCGTCCACCGGCAGCGGCGCGGGTTCGGGCTGGTCGGCCACCGGCCGGAACAGCGGCAGCCAGACATCGGCGTCCTGCTGGAAGACGACCTCCACCCGCATCCCGAGCACCAGGTCATCGGGATCGGCGTCGATGATGTTGGTGGTCAACCGAACTCGCGAGTCCTCGACCAGCGCGACCTGGGCCACCACGTACGGCGGCGGCAGGCCGGGCAGGGCGAAGCGATGATTCACCGTGAAACTCGCCAGGGTGGCCTGTCCGGAGACCTCGCGGATGCCGAGGTCGTGTCCGCGGCAGTAGCGGCAGATCGGCTGCGGCGGATGGATGAGGGCCGCGCAGGAGTGGCATTCGGTGATGCGCAGGATGCCGTCGGCGCCCGAGGTCCAGAAGAACTCGGTGTCCAGGGTCAGCAGCGGCAGTGGCCGCCCCGACGGCTCGGCCTTCGCCGGGGGTGTCTTCGCAGCGTCTGCCACCGCGCCTCCTCGTATCGTCGCAGCCGGTAGCCGCGCGTGGCCGGATCAGCCACGCGCGGCGGGTCTTTCGGTTGTCGTCCGGTCAGATTTCCGCGATGTTCTTGTTGACGGTCACCGGTTCGGCGAGCCGCTGCTCATCGCAGATGATCTGCAGCTTCTCCAGGGTCTCCTCGAGTCCGGCGCCGAGCCGAGGGCCCGGGGTGAACTCGGCGGGCAGATGCCGCATGCCCTGGATCACCGCGATGGTGTCGTAGTGCACCGTCTCCTCGGGGATGCACCGGAAATCGGGCATCCGGTCCAGCACCGCGATGAGCATCCGCTTGAAGACCGTGCGGGCCATGTTGGAACCGATGCAGCGGTGGACGCCGAGACCGAAGGCGTAGTGCCTGTTGCCCTTCCGGTCCAGGATCACCTCCTGCGGATCCTGGAACACCGAGGGGTCGCGGTTGGCCATCGCCCACGACAGCCACACCCGGTCGCCCTCCTTGAAGGACGCGCCCGCGACCTCGCAGTCCTCGGCGATGGTGCGTCCGTCACCGGGGGCGGGACAGTAGTAGCGCAGGAATTCCTCGGTCGCCGAGTCGAGCAGCAGATCGCGGTCCCTGCTGAGGTTCTCGCGTTCGGCCGGGTTCTCCGACAGCCATTCCAGCGCGTGCGCGGTGAGCGCGGTGGTGGTGTCGAATCCGCCGCCGATCAGCAGGCTGAGCATGCCGAGGATTTCCATATCCGGCAGTTTCTCGCCGTTGACCCGCGCCGAGTCGACCGCGTGGATGAGCCCGGGACGGGGGTTCTCCCTGATCTCGGCCAGGTTGACCAGCAGGTCGATACCCAGCTGCCGGTGCATCTCGGCGACTCGGGGGGCATCGGGCGAATTCGGCGGTGTGTACACCGCCGCGTGCACGGGTTCGTTGTAGATCGTCCACTTCTTCAGCGGCACGCCGAGCAGGCCGAGGGTCAGCACGGCCGGGATGATATTCGCGAGTTCGTCGACGAAATCGATACGGCCGCTTTCGATCTTCTCGTCGATCGCCGCGCGTACCACCTCGTCCACGAAGGGAATCCACCGGTTGACGGCAGCGGGGGAGAGGTACGGGTTGAGCGCGGAACGCAGTTCCCGGTGTTCGGGTTCGTCCATCTCCAGAATGCCGCCGCGCACGCCACTCGCGCGCTCCGCCGTCGGGATGGAGATGCCCTTGTAGCCCTTGCGGACGCCCTGCACGTCGTGATCGTTGGATACGTGCGGGCAGCGGGCGAGTTCGAATACCTCTTTATTACCCGCGGCGACCCAGTGTCCGTTGTAGGTGTCGCTCCAGGCCAGAGGGCATTCGCTCTGCATTTCCTCGGTGATCGCCTGGAAACTCTCCCGATATTCGGGCGCGAAGCGATCGAAGTGGAACCGAGGCTGTTTCCGGTCGGTCTCGATGCTGCTGTTCTCCACTGTCATAGCGAATCCCCGCTCTACTCGGCGATCGAGATCGCGCGCTCGGGGCAGGAATGCGCGGCCTCGCGCACCTGCTCCTGGTATTCCTCGGGAACGGATTCGCTGACCGGGGACGAGTGCCCATCGATATCGCTGAGTACGAACGATTTAGGGGCGATCATCGCGCACAGCGTATGCCCCTGGCAGCGTTGCTGATCGACGTGGACCTTCACGGTGTTCTTCCTTTTCCGTCTTGCTGTGTCGGGCTGCACCGTCCACACCCGGTGGGGCGGGCCGGGGTCGTGGTGTCTAGGTGTTGCGTCCGCCGTTGACGCCGAGGATCTGTCCGGTGATGTAGCCGGCCTCATCGGAGATCAGGAACGCGCAGGCGGCGGCGATATCGGCGGGCGTGCCGACACGGCGGACCGGAGTGCGCTGGATGTGATCCTCGACGGTCCCGCCGAGACGGCGAGCCTCTTCGTTCTTGCGCAGCATCGGGGTGTCGATGAAGCCCGGCGGCACCGCGTTGACGGTGATACCCGACGGTCCCAGTTCCAGCGCCAACGCCTTGGTGAGTCCGTTGACCGCGGATTTGGCGGAGACATAGTGCGACATGAACGGCTGGCCCGAATGCGTGCTCGACGAGGAGATGTTGACGATACGTCCCCATCCCGCCTCGAGCATGTCCGGCAGCACCGCCTGGACGCAATGGAAGACGCCGTTCAGGTTGACGTCGATGACGCGCTGCCATTCGGCGAAGGTGATGTTCTGGAATCGCTTGAATCCGTCCAGACCCGCGGAATTCACGAGAACGGTGACCGGCCCCAGCTTGGCCCGGATGGCGGTCAGCGCCTCGGCGATCTGGTCGGGGTCGGTGACATCGGCCCTGAAGGCGTAATCGTCTTCGGCGGGCGGGTTCAGATCCAGCGTGGCAACGTGGAATCCGTCGCTGCGCAACCGCTCCGCGATGCCCAATCCGATTCCGGACGCGCCTCCGGTGACCACTGCCGTCTTCACGCCTGGAACCTCTCTCCGTTGACCATGGTGCCCGGCGAACGGTCGCGGGTGCCGCGCCTCGCCGATTCAGGGACCGGGGTGAGTGTAGTGTCGAACACAAGAATCTCCCTTCCGGATGTGAGAACCGTACTCTCGCACGGAACAGGTTCGCAAGAGTCGCCTCCGTGCTGAACAGTCGCCAGGTCGAATGGGGAAGTCGCGGGGTGTTGTGCGCAGGCGATTATTGCTACAGTCCCGCCTAGTGAATGTTACATTCTCTATAACCGAGAATGTAATTTCCATTGTCAGCGAGGAGACGGGATGTCAACGCAGGAAAAGGCAGTAGCGGTTGCGCGGCGGCTACTGATCGACGGGCAGTTGGTCGAGACGGAGCAGACGCTCGCCTCGCTCGATCCCGCCACGGGCGAGGTCTACGGCTACGCGCCCGAGGCCGGAGTGGCCGAGGTCGACGCGGCGGTCGCCGCGGCCCGCCGGGCCTTCGACACCACCGACTGGGCGACGAATCACCAATTTCGTGCGCACTGCTTGAACCAGCTGTACCAAGCGCTGCGTGACAATGTCGAGGAGTTGCGCGAGCTCACCATGTCCGAGGTCGGCGCCACCCGCATACTGACCCATGGCAATCAGCTCGAGATTCCCTTCGAAATCGTGCGCTACTACGCGAATCTGCTCGAGAGCTACGACTGGACCGAGGATCTCGGCAATATCGAAATCCGCGGCCAGCAGCATCACCGTTGGGTCGAGAAGGAAGCCGCCGGCGTCGTCGCCGCGATCGCCGCCTACAACTACCCGCATCAGCTCGCGCTGGCCAAGCTGGCTCCGTCGCTGGCCGCGGGCTGCACCGTGGTGCTCAAGGGCGCGCCCGACACCCCGCTGTGCACCCTGGCGCTCGGCGAGATCATCGCGCGAACCGATATCCCCGCCGGCGTCGTCAATGTCCTGACCTCCTCCGATATCGAGGTGGGCAAGCGCATGACGACCCACCCGGACGTCGACGTCGTCACCTTCACCGGATCCACTCCGGTCGGGCGCGAGATCATGGCGGCGGCGAGCGCGACCCTGAAGAAGGTCTTCCTCGAACTCGGCGGCAAATCGGCGTTGATCCTGCTCGACGACGCCGATTACGTGAAGTCCGCCCAGTTCGCGGCGTTCAGTGTGGCCACCCACGCGGGGCAGGGCTGCGCGCTGACCACCCGCGTCCTTGTCCCCGCCGCCGATCACGACAAGGTGGCGCAGATGATCGCGGGCGTGTTCGCTCATGTCAGCTACGGCGACCCGCGCGATCCCAAAACCTATATGGGCCCGCTGATCAGCGAACGTCAGCGCGACAAGGTCGACGGCATCGTGCAGCGCGCGGTCGCGGCAGGCGCCACCCTGGTCACCGGCGGCGAGAAGGTGGATCCGGGCTTCTTCTACAAGCCGACGCTGCTGGCGAATGTCGATCCCGACAGCGAGATCGCCCAGGAGGAGGTGTTCGGGCCGGTGCTCGCGCTCATCCCCTACACCGACGACGACGACGCGGTTCGCATCGCGAACAACTCTATCTACGGCCTGTCCGGCGGGATCATGAGCGCCGATCCCGAACGGGCCAAGGCGGTGGCGCGCCGGGTGCGCACCGGCACCTTCAGCGTCAACGGCGGGAACTACTTCTCCGCCGACGCGCCGTTCGGCGGTTACAAGCAGTCGGGCATCGGACGGGAGATGGGCCGTCAAGGTCTCGAGGAATTCCTCCAGCTGAAGACCTTCGCCGAGGTCGTCGCATGAGCAAGCCGCTGGAAGGTATCCGGGTTCTCGAAGTCGCGATGTACGGATTCGTGCCGTCGGCGGGCGCGGTCCTGTCGGACTGGGGCGCCGAAGTCATCAAGGTCGAACACGCGGTCACCGGCGATCCGCAGCGCGGCTTGCGCCGGGTGGGCGCGTTCGTCGTCGAGGGCGACCCGAATCCCAATGTGGAGCACGCGAATCGGGGCAAGCGCAGCATCGGCATCGATATGACGGTGGCCGAAGGCCGCGAGGTCATCTACGAGCTCGCCAAGCGGGCCGATGTCTTCCTGACCAGCTTCCTGCCGCAGGCACGCGCCAAATTCGGCATCGACGTGGACGATATCCGCGCGGTGAATCCGAACATCATCTACGCGCGCGGCAGTGCGCTCGGCCCCCGAGGCATCGAATCGACCCGCGGCGGTTATGACATGACCGCCTTCTGGTGCCGCGGCGGTGTCGCGGCCACCATCACCCCGCCCGGGACCGATGGCATGATCCAGCCGCCCGGCCCGGCGTTCGGTGACACCATCTCCGGCACCAATCTCGCGGGCGGAATCGCCGCCGCGCTGCTGAAGCGGGAACGCACCGGGGAGACCTCGGTCGTCGATGTTTCCCTGCTCGGCAGCGGACTGTGGGCCCTCGGCCACACCATCGCGCTGTCGGCCTACCAGAAACAGCCGATGGTCGCGCCGGTGCCGGGCGCGCACGGTGCGCCCACCAACCCGCTGTCGGGGCTGTACGCCACCGCCGACGACCGTTACCTGTCGTTCGTGATGCTCCAGCCCGCCAAATTCTGGGCAGATGTGTGCCGTCACATCGATCGCCCGGAACTGGCCGATGACCCGCGCTTCGCCGACGCCGCGCAGATCGCGGCGAATACCGCCGAGGCGGTGGAGATCCTGCGCGAGGTGATCAAGGGTCGCACGCTGGCAGAATGGACCGAGCGGTTCGCGACGCTCGCCGGACCGTGGGCGCCTGTGCAGGATTCGTTGCAGGTCGGGTCGGACGCCCAGATCAGAGCGAACGAATATCTGCTGCCCGCCGGTGAATTGGAGTTGGTCTCCAGTCCTGTGCAATTCGACGTCGGCGCGCCCGAGCTGCGGCCCGGCCCCGAATTCGCGGCGCACACCGAGGAAGTCCTGCTCGAACTGGGTTTGGACTGGGATCGCATTATCGAGTTGAAGACCGCGGGCGCGGTGTCTTAGCGCGGGAAAGGGTGACCGATGCCTTACGTCACGTCGATCGGGACATATCTGCCCTGCTGGGGTAGTAGACGCAGCCGAATACCCGGTGAGGACGAAGACGCGGTCACCCTCGCGGTCGAGGCCGGTCGGGCCGCCGTCGCGCACGGCGAACCGGTGGAACGGGTGGTACTCGTCAGCCGGGATCTGCCGCTGACCGAGAGCAGCAATGCCGCGGTCCTGCTGGCCGGGCTCGGGCTCGATCCCGAACTCGAGGTGATCGAGCGGCTCGGCGGCGCTCCGGCGACATTGGACGCGTTGAGTTCGGCGCGTCCGCGCACCGTGGTCATCGGGGTCGATATCGAACCGGCCGGCGCGGTGGCCGCCTACGTGTCCGATCGCGGCGGCATCCAGGTGCGTACCGCGGCCAGGGTGACGCGCAGTCTTCCCGTGCGCACTCGCAACGCGGTCGGGACCGTCCACGACTACGGCGATCCACGGTTGCTGCACGAGCGTGGCCTGATGGCCTCACTCTCGGCGGCCTGGCTCGACACCCCGGTGGCGGTGGCGGGTGTCGACCACAAACAGGCGGCGGCGCTGTGCCTGAGCCCGCCCCCGCAACTGCCGACACTCGGCGCGAGCTCCAGTCTGTTCGCCCTGGCCACGATGGCCGAATGGGAGACGGGTGGACTGCTGGTCGGAGTGGAACAGGCGAATCTCTCCGGTATCACCGTGGTGGCGGGCACCGCCGACGTGCGGCGCAACGAGCCGCCCGCGCGGGCCATGCCGGAGGGCGTCACCGTGCCGGGCGCGGATCTTCCGATCTCGCTGGCCGCCTACGAGCGGGCCTTCGAAGCCAAGGTGCGCTGGGAGGCGGGCAGGCACCCCGGCAGCGAGGAACTGGATTTCCCGCCGCGCTACCGGATCGGCCCCGATGGGCTACTGAGCACCGACTACACCCTGGTACCGCTGCCGCGCACCGGCGTCGTCTATTCCGAGACGACGGTGCGAATCCCGGTGCCCGGAGTGAGAAGTCCGTATTCCCTGGTCATCGTGGAACTCGACGAAGTCGGCGTGCGCGCCCTAGCCAAGGTGACGGGAGCCGATCCCGGCACCGTCGGCATCGGCGACCGCGGGCGCATGGTGCTGCGCCGGGTGGCGGTGCGGGCCGGGGTTCCCGACTACGGATACGCGTTCGAGCCGGAACCGGAGGCGGCATGAGAAAAGTGGCTATCGTCGGCGCGGGTATGACCCCCTTCGCCGAACATTTCGCCCTCGGCATCAAGGATCTGCTTCCGCTGGCCTTCGCCGAATGCGCGGCCTCGGTCGACAAGGGTTTCCGCATGGCGGATCTGAAGGCCGCCTGGTTCGGCGCGCTCGGCGCGACCGACGGCTTCCCGTCCGGTGTGCTCGCCGACGCGCTCGGCCTGCCCGGCCTGCCCGTCACCCATATCGAGAACTCCTGCGCGACGGGTAACGACGCGGTCCGCAACGCGCTCTACGCGCTGTCCTCCGGCGCCGTCGACGTCGCGCTGGTGATCGGCGCCGACAAATTGCGCGAGACGGCGCAGAAGGATCTGCTCGGCGAGTGGCAACCGTTGACGTGGGACCGGGCCTGGGATTACCAGATCGGCCTCTTCCCGCACGCGGGGTACGCGCTGCACGTCAATCGCTATCTGCACGAATCCCCGGCGACTCCGGAGCATCTGGCGATGATCGCGGTGAAGAATCACCGTAACGGGGCGCGAAATCCGAAGGCGCGACTACGTTTCGAGATCACCATGGAACAGGCGCTGGAGGCCCCCGTCGTGGCCGATCCGTTCCGCGTCTACGACTGCGTACCCCAGAGCGACGGCGCCGCCGCCCTGATCCTGGTGGCCGAAGAGGTGGTCGACCGCTACACCGACAGGCCGGTGTGGGTGCGCGGGGTCGGCCTCGGGCTGGATTCGGTCATGTACCAGCACAAGCGGGATATGACGACCTTCCCCGCGACCGTACGCGCCGCCCGCGAGGCATTCCGGATGGCCGGGTTGAGTCCCTCCGATATCGATGTCGCCGAAGTGCACGATTTCTTCACCGGCATCGAATTGATGAGTTACGAGGATCTCGGCTTCGCCGAGCGGTTCGAGGCGTACAAACTCATCGAGGCCGGTGTCACCGGTATCGGCGGGGCGTTGCCGGTCAACCCCAGCGGCGGGTTGAAGGCGAAGGGACATCCGCCGGGCGCCACCGGCGTCGCGCAATGCGTCGAGCTGTTCGAGCAGTTGCGCGGCACCGCGGCCAACCAGGTGGACGGCGCGCGAATCGGCCTGGCGCACAACCTGGGTGGTCCCACCGCGGTATCCGCGGTGACCATTCTGGAAGGACCGGGACAGTAGTTCGGGACCGCCCGTCCGGAGAACATATCCGGCCGGGCTTTCTCTCCCCTCGCGAACACGAGAAGATGCCCCGGTAGGTCGGATGACCTACCGGGGCATTGTTGTCGGTATTACGCGATATCAGCTCGCGCTGCGGGCGTAGGCCTCGGCGTATTCCGCGCGCGTTGTGGTCGAGATGTCGACATCGGTCGCCTTGGCGCGCAACGCGCCGACCGTGGCCTGCTCACGCGGAATCTGCGCGAACGGGTCCCAGTTGAAGTGGCGGCAGGCGTTCTCCCAGGTGATCTTGTTGATATCACTGTCGTCCGCGCCCGCGTGCTCGAGCTCTTCCAGCACGAATTCCGGCGCGTTGGGCCAGATGGAATCGGAGTGCGGGTAATCGCATTCCCAGGCGATGTTGTCGATGCCGATATCGTGGCGGTACTTCAGCGCCGTCCGGTCGGTCACGTAGCAGGCAAGCACGTGCTCACGGAACACCTCGCTGGGCAGTTTGCCGCCGAAGTCGCGGCGCAGCCAGCGCTGGTTGGTGTAGTGCCGGTCGGAGCGATCGAGGAAGAACGGAATCCAGCCGACGCCGCCCTCGGACAGCGCCACCTTCAGCTTCGGGTAGGTGCGGAACGCGGGGCCCCACAACAGATCCTGCGCGGCGATGAGCGAAATACTCGGCGCGAGCACCATCAGATTGTCGATCGGCGCGTCCGGCGCCAGTTTCAGCACGCCGAAGCCCTGTCCGATGTGCAGGTTCATCACGGTGTCGTTATCGCTCAGGGCCTGGAAGACCGGACCCCAGTAGCCGATGTCGTGGTAACTGGGCAGGCCGTCGATATGCGGCAGTTCCGGCATCGTCACCGAATGACAGCCGCGCGCCGCCAGCCGCTCGATCTCGGCGACCGCGAGCGCCGGATCCCACATGGGCAGAATGCCGATCGGGATGAACCGGCCGGGGTAGGCGCCCGCCCAGTCCTCGATATGCCAGTTGTTGTAGGCCTCGATCATCGCGACGGTGATCTCGTCCTGGCCGCCACGGCTGAGATGGCCCGCGCTGAATCCGGTGAAAGTGGGGAAGCACATCGAGGTGAGGACACCGTTGACGTCCATATCGCGGACGCGGTCGTGCACGTTGTACACCGCCGGGCGCATCTCGGCGTATCCGGCGGGATCGCGATCCCATTCCTCGGGGGGCCAGGTGACGACGGCGTTGAGACCGGCGACGCCGGTCGGCCGGTCCCGGTAGATCCATCGATCGATGCCCTGGTCGTCGACGACGACCTTCGGCGCGAGATCAACCCATTTCTTCGGAACATGGCCGTCGAACATATCGAGCGGCTCGACGACATGGTCGTCGATGCTCACCAGGATCAGGTCGTCGATGTTCACGTGACTCCTCGGTGTTCATGGGGCTGCGTTGGGGCTGCGCTCCATCGGTTTCGAGATGCAAATCGGTTCGAGATGATAAGTCTTCATTGAAGAGAATGTCACTCTCATACGTGACATCGACCATACACCCCTGGTGCCCGGCTGGTCGATCCGTGTGCGGCAGATGGCAACGAACGCCTTCGGAATGGGGCCTTGTCCCGTGATTGAAATGCGATTACCGTTATATGAGAATCATATTTCCGCTCGCGTTATCCACCGGAGGCGCGGCGGCCGAACCCGCGACGGAGGACGGTATGAACGCACCACGACCCGTGGTCGGACAGCTCGGGCGCGGGCCCGCGGCGCCGCACCGAGTCAGCTGGGAACTGACCACCGACCGCGAACTGTCCGGCGCGGTCTTCCCGTCCACGGCGGTGCGTGAACTCAGCACCGCGGAATGTCTCGGTCTGGTCGAGGAATTCGCGCGCATGCGGGTTTCCCACCTCGATATCGCGGGCGGTGAGCCGACGGCTCGCTCCGACTTCTGGCGGATCGTCGAGGACGCCTGCGCACGACGTATCGGGGTCGGGTTCCGCACCGACGGTCGTCGCCTCACGCCGTCGGCCGCGCGACTCATCGCGGGCAACGGCTACATCGACGCGCGGGTCCGGCTCGACGGCGCGACCGAGGCCGCCAACGACGCGATCGGCGGCGTCGGTTCGTATCGCGCGGCCATCCGCGCCATGGAATTGCTCGCCTCGTCCGGTGTCTACGATTTCGCGGTCGATGTCGTCCTCACGCGGCACAACGTGGGACAACTCGACGCCATGGCCGCCGTCGCCGATCTGTTCGGCGCACGCCTGCGGCCCACCCGTGCGCGCCCGGCCGGACAGGGCACGCGCCTGTGGCACGAAGCGCGTCCGAACGCGGGGCAGGAGCGGGACGTGCGGCGATGGATGCGCGAGCACGACGACCGGTTGCGCGGCGACGACGCCGAATCCGGGATCGCGGATTCGGGCGACCCGCGCTGTGGAGCGGGCCGGGTCGCCTGTCTGATCGACTCGATCGGCGACGTGTACGCCTGCCCGTTCGCCGCGCACGACGCCCTGCTGGCCGGAAATATCCGGGCCGCGGGCGGTTTCGGTCCGGTCTGGCGATACGCGCCGCTGTTCGAGCGCCTGCGCGGCGCGGACAACGACGGGCCGTGCGTGTCCTGCGCGGCGACCGGACATCTCGGCCACGAGGACCTCCTCGCGAGTTTCGGCCGGTCGGCATAGCGGCGCCGGGGACGGCGACGAGAGAGAAGGATCGGATGGTGGGGGCCGAATCCCGCGCGACGGCAGGCCGGTGTCAGGATCGCTCGGCGACCGAGCACGGAGCAGTTCGATGACAGGGCCGGTCGGTGATCGGCTCTTCGGTGCGGAACGCGACCTCACCGCGGATCAGGCGGCCGAGGCCGCAGGCGTCTCCCCGGACCGGGCGCGGCGTTACCTGCGCGCGCTGGGGTACCCGCGGGTCGACGACGACACCGTGGATTTCGCGGCCTCCGACGCCGACCTCGTTCGGCTGGTCACCGGTTACGCGGACCAGGGAATGGTGACCGAGACCGAGGCGCTGCACCTGGTGGGCGTACTCGCCAGGGCCATCTCGCAACTGGCCCGTCTGCAAGCCGAAATCGTCGCAGGGCAGATGCATCGCGCGCCGGAATCGATGGATACCAGGTCCGCGCTCGCGGAGTGGATACCGGAGGTGCAGTGGCTGCTCGGGCACCTGTGGCGGCGCAGGCTGGAGGACGCGATGAATCTGTTCGAGACCGGTGCGGACGCCCCGCCCGGCCGTGACGCGGGCGTCGGCTTCGCCGATATCGTCGGCTTCACCGAACTGAGCCGCGACCGCCGAGCCGCCGATCTGCTCCGGGTGGTGGCGCGGTTCGAGCACCGCAGCATCGACGTCGTGGCCGAATGCGGGGGAAGCGTGGTGAAGCTGCTCGGCGATGAAATCCTGTTCACCGCCGAATCGCCGGTGGTCGTCGCCGAGATCGGCACCCGCCTCGCCCGCGCCTTCGCCGCGGACCCCGACATTCCCGGTCTGCGAGTGGGCCTGGCGTGGGGGCCGTTGATCCATCAGCTCGGCGATATCTTCGGCACCACCGTCAATCTCGCCAGCAGGCTCACCGCGCTCGCCGAGCCGGGCGGGGTCGTCATCGCCCCTGCCCTCGCCGCCGAACTCGCGGCGCGTCCGGAATTCCGGTTGACGCCGATGCCGCGCGCGGAGATCCGCGGCATCGGCCCGCTCACACCGGTACAGCTGCACCGCGCGAGCGAAAACCGTTCTCCGGGGAAGTGATCACCGGGTGCTCAGGCCAGGTAGCGCACCAGATGCGCGGCGACGCAGGCGGGTTTGTCGGCGCCCTCGGCGGTGATCGTCACGGTGCGCTCGACTTGGACGCCGCCGGGCACATCGGTCACGGAGGTGAGCGTGACGGTGCCGCGCACGCGGCTGCCGACGAGTACCGGGCTGATGAACCGGACCTTGTCGAGTCCGTAGTTGATGGCCATCCGCGCCGAACCCACCGACATCAATTGCTGGGTGATCGGGGCGAGGAGCGCCAGGGTGAGAAAGCCGTGCGCGATGGTCGCCCCGTACGGGCCCCGCGCCGCGCGCTCGGCGTCGACGTGGATCCACTGGCGGTCATCGGTCGCCTCGGCGAATCGGTCGATGCGCGCCTGGTCGATCTCGAACCAGTCGCCGGTGCCGATCTCGGTGCCGACGGCCGCGCGCAGCGCGTCGAAGTCGGGGAAGTCCGTCATGCCAATCGCTTTCTGCGCGAGGTGTGTTCGGTGCCAACGCTATCCGGCGCACGACCGCCGGACGGCGTCGACCCCGCTGCGAGACAACGGCGGCGGGGCCGGCGAGGGAACCGTCTCGCCGAACCGCGCCCCGCCGTCCGGGTGTGCTATCGCAGCTGGTCTTTCATTACTTTGCCGGTGTCGTTCAGCGGCAAGGCGTCGAGGAAACGCACGGAGCGCGGAATCTTGAAGCCCGCCATGCGGTCTCGGCTCCATTCGATCAATTCTTCCTCGGTGACCGGTTGCCTGGTCACCACGAACGCACGCCCGACCTGTCCGAGCCGATCATCGGGCACGCCGACGACGGCGGCCTGGGCCACCGCGGGATGTTCCATCAGGAAACCCTCGATCTCGGCCGGATAGGCGTTGAACCCGCCGACGATGAACATATCCTTCTTGCGGCCGACGATGCGCAGCCTGTCCTCGTCGTCGAGGGTGCCGAGATCGCCTGTGTGCAACCAGCCTTCGGCATCGATCGCCTCGGCGGTCGCCACCGGATCGTCGAGGTAACCCTGCATCACGCTGTAGCCGCGCACGAGCACCTCGCCGTCGTCGGCGATGCGGATCTCGACGCCGTCACAGGGCTGTCCGACGGTCGTCGCGATCTGTTCGAAGGTATCGCCGGGACGTGACGCGGTGGCGGTGCCCGCCTCGGTGAGCCCGTACCCGGTCATGATCGATTCGAACGGCAGCTCCTCACGGACCCGCCTGATCAGTTCGACCGGGATATCGGTCGCGCCGGTGACCGCGGCGCGCAATGACGAAAGGTCATGCCCGCCGCGAGCTTCCAGCAACGAGTGGTACAGGGTGGGCGGGCCGGGAAGCATGGTGATCCGCTCACGCGCCACCAGTTCCAATACCCGATCGATCTCGAACACCGGTACCGGCAGGATCGTCGCGCCGCGGATGAGCGAGGCGACGAGTCCGGCTTTGTAGCCGAAGGTGTGGAAGAAGGGGTTGACGATCAGGTACCGATCGCCCTGCCGCAGATCCGCCAGATCACACCACTCGGTGTAGAGCCGCAGCGTCTGCTGGTGGTTCATCATGACGCCCTTGGGGCGACCGGTGGTTCCCGAGGTGTAGACGATATCGGCGATATCGGTGCCGACGACGCTGCGCTCGAACGGGGCGCCACTGGTCAGGAAATCCGATGTCAGGTCGATCACCGGCACGTCGGCCGCGCCGGTGTAGTCGACGCCGAGGAAGCCCTGCTGGACCAGCACCGCTTTCGCGCCGCTGCGGCGGATGATGTCACCCGCCTCGTCGGCCTTGTACCTGGTATTCACCGGAACCAGCACCCCGCCCGCGGTGATCAGGCCGAAGGCCGCGACGATCCATTCCGCGGAGTTGGGCGCCCAGACGACGACGCGGTCGCCCTTCTCGATGCCCGCTTCCGCGAAGGCCCCCGCCGCCCGGCGCACCCGGTCGACGAGTTCGGTGTAACTCCACCGAATATCCCCGTCGACGACCGCTTCGGCATCGCCGAAGCGGTCCGCCGTACTGAGGACCATCTCGGGGATGGTCTGCCAGGTCATACCTTGAGCAGCCGCGCCAGGTTCCCGCCCATGATCTTGGCCTGGTTCTCCAACGGCATGTCCTTGATCTCGTGGATGTAGCGCGCCGGCTCGGCCAGGCCCTCCGGATGCGGCCAGTCGGAACCGAACAGCACGTGATCGACGCCGATCACGTCCGACAGCCGCTGCAGGTCCTCTTCCCAGAACGGGCTGACGTAGAGGCTCTGCTTGATGGCCTCGATCGGGTTGCGGAAGCCGAAGCCCTCCGGCGCCTTCTTGTAGACGTCCGACAGCTGCTGCAGCAGCGGCTCGAGCCAGGCGCAGCCGTTCTCGATGACCGCGATCTTCAGATCGGGGAACCGGTTCAGCGCGCCGTGGCACACCCAGGAGGCGACCGCGTCGGAGACCGGCCGCCACTGGTTGGTCATCGCGAAGGTGTTGGTCTTGAACGGCAGCATCTCCAGCGCGCTGCCCTCCCACTCGGCGTCGAACCGCGAGTAGCCGCTGTCGGAGGAGTGCATGGTGACCAGCACGTCGAGTTCGACGACCCGCTTCCAGAACGGATCGAACTCGGGCAGCGCGAACGAGCGCATGCCCTTGAAGCCGGGCACCGGGGCCGGGCGAACCAGGATCGCCTTGGCGCCGTGTTCGACGACGGCCCAGTTCAGCTCCTCGATCGCCTTCTCCACGATCGGCAGGGTGATCACCGGGATGGTGAAGATCCGGTCGGAGTGGACGAAGCCGCCGTCCTGGCCCCAGTCCTCGAGCATCCACTGGTTCAGCGAGTGGATCACCGCGTGGATCAGCTCGGGGTGGTGGCGCATGCGCTCCTCGACCAGGCTGGCCAGGGTCGGGAACATCAGCGCGCGCTGCAACTGGAGGTCGTCCATGACCTTCAGGCGTGCCTCCGGATTGCGGAAGGCATCGATCGCGCGCATCGGCTCACCGAAGATCTCGCGACGGCTCTTGCCCTCGGGGTTGCCGTACTTGAAGTACTCCTCCATGGCGCCGGGCCTGGCCACGACGTCGAAGGTGGGGTTGGGGATGTACTCGCTGATCTGGCCGAGCACCGCGATCTTGGTGCGGCCGTTGATCTCGATGTACTGGATGGCCCCCTGGTACTCCTTGGGCAGATGCCTGGTCAGCGCATCCTTGCTCTCGTAGAGGTGGTTGTCCGCGTCAAAGAGCTGATACGGCAGGTCGACCTTGGTCATGGAATCCTCCTTGTCACTTTATGAGAATCGTATTCTCTTTATGAATGTATAGCAATGCCCGCGGCCCGAGCTGCCGCCAGATCCCGGCGGACGACGAACTTCTGGATCTTGCCGCTGGCGGTGCGCGGGAAATCGGCGACGACGTGCACTTCCTCCGGCCATTTCTGCTTGGCCATGCCCGCATTGCCGAAGTACTCGCGGACCTGGTCGAGTCCCGGTGCGGACACCCCCGGCTGCAGCCGCAGCACCGCGGCCGTGCGCTCGCCGAGCCGGTCGTCGGGCACGGCGACGGCCACCGCTTCGGCGACACCTGGCAGTGTGAGCAATACCTCTTCCACCTCGATGGCACTCACATTCTCGCCGCCGCGAATGATGATGTCGGATTTGCGATCGGTGATCGTCAGGTAGCCGTCGTCGTCGAGTACGCCGATATCGCCGGTGTGGTACCAGCCGTCCTCGTCGAACGCCGTGGCGGTGAGCTCCGGATCGGTATATCCCAGGCACAGATCGGGTCCGCGGCTGAGAATCTCCCCGTCCTCGGCCAGCCGCATCTCGACACCGGGCATCGTGTTGCCGTCGGTGAAGAGGCGTTTGTCCTCGGGTGCGGTATGCAGTGATCCGGTGATCGACGGATGTTCGGTGCTGCCGTAGGAGCGGTAGACGGTGATGCCGATGCCGGCCAGCCTGGTCGTGATGGCCGCGGGCACCGCCGCCCCGCCGAGTCCGGCATAGCGCAGATAGGGCAGGTGCGCCTCGGTGAAATCCGGATGGTCGAGCAGGCTGGTGACGTAATAGGGGACACCGCCGCCGACCGCGAGTCCGTCGGAGATCATGAGTCCGAGCACGGTGCCCGGATCCCAGATGTCGATGAGGTTGATCGGCATCCGGTCGAGGACCGGAATCAGGAAGGCGTTCACCATCCCGATGAAATGGCCGACCGGGGCCGCGGTGAGCTGAACGCCGCGGTCGGCCGGATAGATCCCGGCGAGCTGGCGGGTTTCGTAGCCGAGCGTGTGATGGCTGTGCACCACGCCTTTCGGAGCGCGGGTCGTGCCCGAGGTGAAGGCGATGAGCGCCGGTCGACCCGGGTCGACCGGCAGCGTTCCCGCCATCGGCTCCGGGTCGAGCAGCTCCTCGAAATTCCCGCCGACGACGCCGACGACAGGAATACCTTCGCGCAGGTCGGCGCAGGTGTCGGGGAGCCCGAGCAGTTCGGTGGTCACGAAGACCTTCGGTCGCACCGATTCCAGGATGTAGGTGAGTTCCTTGCGTCCGTAGAAGTGCACGATCGGCACCACCGTGGCGCCGAGGAATGCCGAAGCCCAGAACACCGCCGCCGCCTCCACCCAGTTGGGCAGGTGGAAGGCGACGACATCGCCCGGCCCGACATCGCGGCGGCGCAGACCGGCCGCCAGCCTGCGGGCCATGTGCTCGACCTCGGCGAAGGTGCCGGACCACGGCCGCTTCGCGGAGTGGACCCGGAACTGTGCGTCCGGCGCCGCGGCCAGCCCGTTCGACAGCAGTTCGCCGAGCGTCTCGGGGGTCCACCAACCCTCTTCCTGGTAACGGTTGACCAGGTCGACGGGGATCTTGCGCATCGACGAACTCCCTTTGTATCGCTAGATACGTATATTGTTCTCCTGACAAGAGAATCATATTTCCCCGTAGGAGAACAAGAAGATGGTCGAGCTAGAGCTGGACGAGGGATTGGCGATCATCACCATCAATCGCCCGCAGGCCCGCAACGCGATCGCGCCCGTCACGATGGACGAGTTGGAGAAGGCGATCGACGCCGCGGGCGAGGCTCGCGCCTTGGTGCTCACCGGTGCGGGGGACCGCGCCTTCGTCTCCGGCGGAGATCTCAAGGAACTCGCCAAGCTGCGGACCGAGGAGCAGGCGGCCGAGATGGCGTGGCGGATGCGGGGGATCTGCGATCAACTCGCGGCATTTCGGGGTCCGGTGATCGCCGCGTTGAACGGGCACGCGCTCGGCGGCGGCGCCGAGGTCGCGGTAGCGGCGGATATTCGGATCGCCGCGCACGACATCAAGATCGGATTCAACCAGGTCTCGCTGGGGATCATGCCCGCCTGGGGTGGCGGCGAACGACTGTCCCGACTGGTGGGACCGGGTCGAGCGCTCATGCTCGCGGGTTCGGGTGAAATTCTCGATGCCGCCTCCGCCGAGCGGTTCGGGCTGATCGACCGCGTCCTTCCGCGCGCGGAATTCGACAAGGGCTGGCGCGTCCTCGCCCGCTCGCTCGCCACCCCCGCCGCGGTCGAGGTGAAGCGGGTGGTCGGAGGTATCTCCGAACAGGAAGCTGTACAGGCGTTCGCGCGCCTGTGGGTATCGGATGAGCACTGGGCCGCGGCGGATCGAGTAATGAACCGCGCCAAGTGATTTCGATGGCCCGCAACGTAGGTGCTACGTAGTTCGACGGGGGTCGCCACCCGGTGTTGTCGCAGGAAGCGGGGGTCTTCTCGAAACGGAACTGTGATATAGATCACATGCTCTGTAAGTGTGAGGTCGGTATCACATTTGCGAGAACGCCCTTACTGTGTGAGCGGTAGATCTCCCTACGGACGGCTCGGTGCGTTGTCATCCGGCCCAGGTACACCCAGGCGCCCGGTGGGATCTGCGGCGATCTTCATGTTCGACAAGCGGGATGGGAAACCATGGCTGTACGATCCGTCGATTCTGTCAACCAAGGCGTACGGGAACTTCATTCGGTGGCTCGCTGGCGTGCCCATGCGCGACGGCATCCGCTGCGGTATCGCTTGGCGGTTGTCGCGCCGAGCGCCGTCGACGTGATCCGTCACGCCGGCGGGTGGCTCTTCGACCGCACGACCGCGGGCTGGGAGGTGACGGTACTGGTGGCAGACCACACCGATGTGCGGCCGCTGCGGATTCTGGGCGCGACCGTCCTCGATCTGGAGCAGTCGCTGGCCACCTCGGTGCACGACACCTGGCCGAACGCGGTGGCGGTGGCGTCGGAGACCTACCTGTCCGACAGCCGGGTTCGTGACGGCGTGCTGGACTGTCTCGACCGCGGCCTCATCGAGGTCGCGCTCTGGGGGGATGCGCTCCCGCCGGAGTTGGAGCACAGGGCCGGGACCGCGCATCATCGGGTGAGCGTCGCGGCGCGCGCGTTCAAGGCCTGCGCGTTGAACGCGGCAGGCCATCCCGTCGACGCGGTCGAGTCGACGGAGGCGTTCCGGGTCGGCGAACTTCCGCCGCCGATCTACCGGTCGGAGGCCGATCTGGTTCCCGCTACCTGATCCGCCCGCGAACGAGAGCCGGTCAGGGCGTGTCCTGACCGGCGTCTTCGCGTTTGCCCTCGAGCTTCTCGATTTCCCTCTCGACGAGCTCGAGGGCTTCGGCATGCCCGCCCGACATACCCAGGGCGCGCTCGATGACCACCACGCGTGAAATGCTGGTGATCAGTACTGCCATCGCCGCGGACGGAAATCTCGTGGTATCGAACCCGTATTCGTTCAACAGCTCGTCCAGTGCGTTGGCCTGGATCGTGCGGAATTTCTCCGCGTATTCGGCGACGGTCGCCCTGATAGCTGGCCGGTGGTTGGACAGCCCTACGAATTCCATCGTTAATCGCACTGCGGTCGGGTCGGTGCTGAAAGCCCATAAAGCATGTAGCGGTTTGTCCGATTTCATCATCTCGGCCTGGAGTTCGAGGCCCTCGTCGGCGTTACGCCGGAAAATAGCCAGTAGCAGGTCGTCCATGGATCGGAAGTAATAATGCACCAGCTGCGGTTTGAGGCCGGCTCGCTCGGCGACCCGACGCGACGTCACCGCCGCCCAGCCATCCTCCAGTAGGAGTTGCTGGGCTGCTTCGATGAGGACCTGGCGATTCTTGGCGTCGGGTGCTCCGATTCTTCGGGGCGATGGCATTCGCCGTCCTCCTTATTGAAACCTGTGGTGAATCAATTCATAGCCTATTGCGCCGGTACTGTCTGTTGACTGACTGAGTCACCGCATGCTATGCATATGCACAGCATCTCTGCTGAGCACTCGCTCGGCACTCGGTGGCCGACCGCGAGTCGGATCGGTCGCCGAGTGGATGCTCGCATACTTCACTAGCATATTTCTGTTGGTCAGGAGGGCAATATGGGTCACGACGAGGTGGTCCGCCTACGAGTTCCGCTGCGTCGGCCCACCGGGTTCGTCCTCGGCGCGCAGGGGTCCGTCCGGTCCGCCGCCGGCTCCATCCGGAGTGTCGCGCATCGCGTCGGAGCTCATCGGGGAATCCGCTACGAGGGCGCCCGAGTACGGAAATAGTCGGCGATCTCATTTCCTTTCGGAAACGCTGTTCGCGGCCCGCGTCCCTGGGTGGCAGGAAGTCCTGTCACCCGGATTCGCCTATCTCCTTTTTATTACGACTTAATTAGAACTGCGCGGAAAACAGCCAACGAGTGCCGTGTTCCGCTATTGACTCGTGATGTGACTGCAAGCACAATGTGTCAGTAGCGCAACGCTGTCGGAGAATTCGCTCGAAGTGATCTATCGGTGGATTTCGAGGAATGTTCGCGGGAGGTCCGCGAACCTCCGGCAGCGTGCTGACCAATTGGTATGCCCGAATTCGGGCGACCTCGCTCGCGGTGGTTTGCCGCCGCCTGAAACATGCTGGATTAGATTGTTCGTCGGCGGTGGGGATGCTGCCCGTCGAACCTGAGAGTTTCGAGATCGATGATGACTCACCAAGAATCCGACGTGCGCGAAAGCGCTGTCGGCGGGGACGGTGGTGTCGGGCATGCTCCGCCGGACAGGTGGGCGACCAGGGAAATCGCCGGATGGTCACGCGGCTACCTGCGACGCCATCCGGTCACCGCGTTGGAGACGGTCGGCGGACAATTCGTTCTCGGCGTCCGCGCGGTGCAGTATCTGTGCCTCGATATCGCCACCGGTCGATTCGCGTTCGCCGAGTTCGTCAGGCAATCGGCGTTCATGGCGTCGGCCGCCGTGCTCCCGACGATCTTCGTCGCGCTCCCCATCGGGGTGACGCTATCGATCCAGTTCGGTCTACTGGCCGGACAGGTCGGCGCCACCTCGCTCGCGGGCGCGGCCAGCGGCTTGGCGGTGATCCGGCAGGGCGCGCCCATGGTCGCCGCGCTGCTGATGGCTTCCGCGGTCGGCTCGGCGGTATGCGCCGATCTCGGTTCCCGCAAGATCCGGGACGAATTGGACGCGATGGAAGTCATGGGCGTCTCCGTGGTGCGGCGACTTGTCGTGCCTCGGCTGGCCGCCGCGATCCTGGTCGGCGTCTCGCTCACCGGTGTCGTCTGCTTCGTCGGGTTCCTGGCCGGATACCTTTTCAACGTCTTCGTGCAGAGTGGCGCGCCTGGCAGTTTCGTGGCGACGTTCGCTTCCTTCGCGACCGTGAGCGATCTGCTGCTGACGCTGTTCAAGGCCGTTGTCTACGGCGCCATTGTGGCCGTGGTGGCCTGTGAGAAGGGTTTGTCGACCAAGGGCGGGCCCGCGGGAGTGGCGAACTCCGTGAACTCGACCGTGGTCTCCTCGATCCTGCTGCTGATGACGGTGAACGTAGCCGTCACCCAGTTGGCGATGATTCTGCTGCCAAGGCAGGGGCTGTAATGGCGGCGACGTACTACCCACCGGGGACGCTGCTGTTCGTCAGGACTTTTCGGGGCGTCGGCACCTCGATCATGCGCCTCGGGCACATGATGACGTTCCTGCTGCGCGCGCTGGTGTCGATTCCGGTGATGCTGCGCCATTACCGCGCCGAATTCCTGCGCATCCTGTCCGATGTCACCTGGGGTAACGGTTCCATCGTCGTCGGCGGCGGCACGGCGGGGGTGATCATCGTGCTTGGTGCGGCGGGCGGGGCGATCGTCGGGCTGGAGGGCTACAACGCCCTGCATCTGCTCGGGATGGAACCGACCATCGGGTTGATCGCCTCGACGGCCTCGACCCGCGAACTGGCTCCGATCATGGCCTCACTGGCGTTCGCGGCGCAGGCGGGGTGCCGGTTCACCGCGCAGTTGGGGGCCATGGGTATCGCCGAGGAGATCGACGCGATGGAATCCATGGCGATCCGCTCGATCCCGTATCTGGTGACCACCCGCCTGCTGGCCTCGGTACTGGCGATGATCCCGCTGTATCTGGTCTGCCTCGCGGTGAACTACATCGCGGTCCAGATGGTGGTCGGGCTCTCGGGCGGGCTGTCCTCCGGCACCTACCAGCATTATTTCCAGTTGGTGCTCAACGGTCCCGACATCATCTACTCGCTCATCAAAGCGGTCATCTTCGTCATCTTGACCACCACGATCCAGTGCTACTACGGCTTCTACGCCGCGGGCGGCCCCCAGGGCGTCGGCATCGCCGCCGGACGTGCCATGCGCGCCGCGATCTCGCTGATGATCGTGGTCAACCTGCTACTGACCATCGCCCTGTGGGGTATCGGCGCCAGCGCCAGGCTGGGGGGATAGCGAATGTCGATTCTGTTCGAGAAGGACGGTCGCGGGCCCTCGCCGCGCGCGCTGCTGCTGCGCGGACTGGTGCTGCTCGTGGTCGCCGTGGCGGTCGTCTCGTTGCTGTTGGTGAAATCCACCGGCGCCTTCGACGACAAGGTCGAGGTCACCGCGATGCTGGAACAACTCGGTGACGGCCTGCCTACGCGCTCCGACGTGAAATTCCGCGGAATGCTGGTCGGCACGGTGGCCGAGGTGACGCCTTCGGCGGGCAGCGGCCCGAATCAGGTTCGGCTGCTGCTCGATCCGTCGTCCGCGGCCAGGATCCCGCGTTCGGTCACCGCACGCGTCGTGCCGAGCAATGTCTTCGCGGTCTCCTCGATCCAGTTGGTGGACAACGGACCTCAGCCGCCGCTGACCGAGAACGCCGAAATCCAGCAGGACCGCAGCCTGTCGACGGTTCAACTCCAGACCGCGCTCACCAAGCTGCGCGAGATCATCGCCAGTACCGCGCGGATCGGCACGGGGAATACGGTCGGCGTGCTGGCCGCGGTCGCCGAGGCGACCGACCGTCGTGGCGCCGATATCGTGGCCGCCGGATCCCAATTGGATCGCATCACCAAGGAATTCGACGCACTGCTCACACCCGACGGTAGTGTTCCGACGCTGACCCTGATGGCCCAGGCCGTCCGCGGCCTGAACGATTCCGCCCCGGAATTGCTGGACGCTCTGCATCACGCGGTGACGCCGCTGCGCACGTTCGCGGAACAGAACGATCAACTCACCACGCTGCTGTCCGCGGGCGGTACCACGTTGTCGACTCTGGGCGGTTCCCTGGATAGACGTACCGACCAGATCGTCACTGTGACAAATCAATTGAATCCGGTGCTCGACGTATTCGCCGAAGGCGCACCGGCCTTCGGTCCGATCGTGGTGCGGATCAAGAAGCTGTCCGAACTCTGGTACAGCGAATTCTGGAATTCGGAAAGTCCGCGCGGGCGGGGCAAATTCCAGTTCCGTTTCACCCCGCACACGCCCTACACCCGCGCCGACTGCCCGCGCTACGGCGAACTGGCCGGACCGAGTTGCAGTACGGCGCCCATCGCCGCCCCCGCGCAGGAGGAACTCGCGCCGGCGATGGATCCGCGCAGCTACCCGGCCCCACCGGAGCTGCCGGCGGATCTGCAGGAACTGATCCGACGACTGCTCAGCGGTGAGTCCAACGGTGCGGAGTCGGTACTCGGCTCGTTGCTCGCCGACAGCCCACTGCCTTCCGGAGGCCCCCGATGACCTATCGCAAATCGCTGATCGGGGTGAGCTTGTTCGTCGCCGTCGCTTGCGCGCTGATCTGGGTCACCTACGTCACCCTGGATCGTGGGATCAATGGGGACACGAATTCCTACTCCGCGATCTTCAGCGATGTCAGCGGTCTGCGCGAAGGCGATGACGTGCGCATGGCCGGGGTCAGGGTGGGGCGCGTGGACAAGGTCGAATTGGCCGGTGACCTCGCTCGGGTTCGGTTCCGCGTCGAGGACGATCAGAAGCTCTACGGCAACACCAAAGCCTCGATCACCTACCAGAACGTCATCGGTCAGCGGTATCTCGGACTCTCGCCCGCCGATTTCGGTGACCCGTCGGTACTGCGGCCCGGCGGTGAGATCCGGCTCGAGCACACCGAGCCGTCCTTCGATATCTCCGCGCTGCTCAACGGATTCGAGCCGCTGTTCGGCGGACTCGACCCGAAGCAGGTCGACAATGTGACCGGTGCGCTGATCAGGGCATTGCAGGGCGACAACACCTCGGTGGTGCTGCTGATCGAACAGGTTTCGACACTGGCTCAATCGTTGGCGGGCCCGGACCAGGTGCTCGGCGCCGTCATCACCAACCTCAATCAGGTGGTGGGAGATCTGGCCGTGCACAGCGGCGACGTGGCTTCGCTGATAACCCGCTCCCGTTCGATCGTCGACGGCCTCGCGGTGCATCGCGACGAACTTCTCGGCACCCTGACCACCGTCGCGGCGGTAACCGACCGGCTCTCGACCGTCGTCGACGGCGTCGAGCCCCAGCTCAACGAAATGCTGTACCGCGAACCGGGTTTCACGCGGCACTTCATGGAGAACAAAGAGAATTTCGCCTATCTCGGCTTCAATATGCCCGCCCTGCTGAAGGGGCTCGCGCGGGTGAGCCAGGAGGGCGCGTACCTCAACACCTATCTCTGCAATTTCGGCGTCAACCTGTTGCCCGGGTTGAGCACGCTCGTACCCACCGTGGTGGATATGGCGTCGCCGACCGGGCAGGCCCAGTATTCGCCGACGTGCAGGTGAGCGCATGACACTGAAAGAGTTCGCCGGACGAACTATCCGAACGGCACGGCGGCCGATCGAGGAGCATCGTAAAGGCGTCCTCGGGCTCGCCGCTCTCGTGCTGCTGATCGCGGTGCTGGCCGCCGCGGTGGGTTTCAACGCGCTCGGTGTGGGGTCGCAGCGCTACGAGGTGGAGTTCGCCCAGGCCGCCGGGATCACCCCGGGCGACTCGGTGACCATCGCCGGGGTGCCGGTCGGGACCGTCGAGGCGCACCGGTTGGCGGGCGATCACGTCGTGGTGACACTGCGGGTCGACGGGGACGTAGCGCTCGGCGCGGAGACGAGGGCATCGATCAAACTGACCACACTGCTCGGCGCACGCTTCGTGGAATTGCGCCCGGCTGGAACGGGTTCGGTGCCCGACCATCGAATCGACCTGCGCCACAGTGCCGTTCCCTACGATCTCCAGAAGGCGCTGGAGGACGCCACCGTCACCTTCGAACAGATCGACGCCGGGCAGATCGGCCGCTCGCTCGACACCCTCGCGACGCAACTCGACGGGGTGCCTTCGGTGCTGCCCGGCCTGCTGGCGAATCTGCGTTCGCTCGCGACGATCGTCGGTGATCGCCGTGGCGATCTCAGCGCGTTGCTGGCGGGCACCCAGCGGTTGACGGCGGTGGTCACCGAACAGCAGTCGGATCTGGGCGTGATCATGACCCAGGGGCGCGATCTGCTCACCGAAATCGTCGCCAGGCGCGACATGATCCAGGGACTGATGGAGGCGACCCGTACGCTCGCCGATCAGATCCGCACGCTCGTAACCGAGGATCGGCCGCAGATCGACGAACTGCTGACCGGCCTCAACGGATTGCTCGGCAGCCTGGCCCGCAACGACGCGCTGCTGCGGGACACCCTGCAGATTCTGCCGCTCCCGATCCGCAACTTCGCCAATGCCTCCGGCACCGGCAACGAGGTCGACTTCACCGCCCCCGCCGGTCCGATGATCGATTCGTGGATGTGCGCGCTCAGCGGTCGCGCTCAGCAGGCCAACCTGGCGCCGTATTACAAGGATTGCCGATGAGTTTCATGCGTACCTTCCTTCGGATCGCCGCGGTCGCGGTGATCGGCGCGGTCGCCGGGTGCGCCGGTGATTCCATCGGCCTCGGCGACGACACCACGACGGTGACGGCGGCCTTCGACAATGCCGCCGGTCTCTACGTCGGCAATGCGGTGGCCGTCCTCGGCATGCCGGTCGGCAAGGTCACCGCGGTACAACCGCGCGGTTCTCATGTCGAGGTCACGCTGGAGATCGAATCAGGGGTGTCCATCCCCGCCGATGCCACCGCGGTGACCCTGTCGACGTCGGTGCTCACCGATCGGCACGTCGAATTCACGCCGGTGTATCGAGGCGGGCCCACCCTGGCGGACGGTGCGAGACTCGGTCTGGACCGGACGAGGACACCGGTCGAATTCGATCGTCTGCTCGGTGCGGCGGATTCCATGGCGGGGAAGCTGACCGGTGCACAGCCGGGTGACGGTCCCGTCGCCAAGCTGCTCGCGGCGTCATCGGCCATCGCCACCGGCAGCGGTCCGCAGTTGCGCGAGACCATGGACGAACTGGCGACCGCGCTGCGACTCGGCGACGACGGCGGAGCCGGGGTGCGCGATACGATCACCAAGATCGTCGAGCAGTTGGCCGTGCTGGTGCGCGCGGCGGCCGACAACGACGGGCTGATCCGTGATTTCGGCGCGGCCACCGGCCAGATGGGCGATGTGCTCGCCGACCTCGACATCGGCGCGGGCAATACCGGCGCGCAGATCAACCAGATCATGACGCAGACGACCGCGTTGCTCACCGATAACGCCGACAGCCTGCGCACCATGCTCACCGACGCGACCACGGTGACCAAGGCGATCGCCGACTACCGCTCCGAACTCGGCGAATTCCTCGACGTGACACCGCTGTTGCTCAACAACGCCTACAATGCGGTCGATTTCGAGTACCGCGGCGTGCGCGTGCACGCCCTGCTCGACAAGGTGTTCTTCGACGGTCAGCTGGTCAAAGAGGTGTGCAATATCCTCGGTCTGCGTCAATTGGGTTGCGCCACGGGGACTCTGCAGGATTTCGGACCCGACTTCGGAATCACCGACATGCTCGACGCGATGTCGAGGTTGCCGAAATGAGTGACCGCAGCAAAGGTATTCGCGTGATCGCCCTCGGTGCGGTCGCGCTGGCGACGACCACCGCCTGTTCGGTCGGACTCGGCGATCTGCCCCTGCCCGCCCCCGGGGTCGGCAGTTCGGGTTACTCGATCCACGCCGATTTCGCCAATGCGCTCAACCTGCCCGCGAAGGCGAAGGTCCGGCTCTCCGGCGCGGATGTCGGCGAGGTGTCGGGCATGGCCGTGCGCGACTACACCGCGATCGTCACCATGACCATCCGCGACGATGTGCGGCTGCCGCTGGGAACGCGGGCGGAATTGCGTACCGCGACCCCGCTCGGCGACGTCTTCGTCTCGCTCACCCCGCCCGCGGATTTCACCACGGCCACGCCCGTGCTGCGCGACGGCGACAGTATCGCGCGGGAGTCGACCACTGCCGCCGCGACCATCGAGGAACTCCTCACCACCGCTTCGCTGCTGGTGAACGGCGGTGCGATCCGCAATCTGACCACGATCGTGAACGGACTCGGACACGCGGTCGGCGACCGCGGCGACCATGTCGCCGCGCTGATCGAGCAGTCCACGCGGGTGGTGCAGGCGCTGTCGGCGCGCTCGGAGGATATTCGCGCCACCCTGGCCCAGGTCGACCAGCTCACCCAGCGGTTACACGGACAACGCGGCACGATCGATGATCTCGTCTTCGCGACCGGCCCGGCATTGGACACGCTGCAGGCTCATTCACAGCAGGCGCTGGCGTTGATCCGACAGGTGGACCAGATCAGCAGGCAGATCGCGAAATTCCCCGGGATCAACGGCAGTTCGGGGATGATCGCCGACATCAACCGGATCGCCGCTGAGCTCGACTCGGCCGCGAACAATCCGAATGCGAGTGTCGCGGCGATGAATTCGATGCTCGGTCCGGTGATCGCGGTGACCAACGGCACCTCGGCGGTCACCGACGCCGATATGCAGGATCTCGCCATCGGTTACCTGCCCGATCCGAATCACCCCGGCGATCCGAAGAGCAGACTGCCCGATGGCCGGGACTGGGAGGCATTCGTGGGCACCCTTACCTACACTCTGCTGAAATTGCAGGCCAGGGTGACGGGAGGCACCCGATGAGCCCCGTCGCGGCGCCGCGGGTGCCGGTGACCGAAAAGCTGGCCCGTGCCGTCGTTTCGACTATTCGCGTGGCACGCGCCCGACGTAACGCGCTGTCCACGTCCGCGCTCGTGCTCACCCTCGTCATCGGTGCGGGCTACCTGGTGTTCGGCGCTCTCGGCGCCGATCCGGGAGCAACGACGATGACGGTGCGCGTCCACCTCGCCGATTCCGGCGGTCTGCTGTCGGGGCGGCAGGTCAGCCTGCGCGGTGTACCGATCGGCCACGTCGAGTCCTTGGAGCTGACCGAGACCGGTCTCGTCGCCGTCGCGACCGTCGACTCCGACACCAGGCTGCCCGCCGACAGCGATGTGCGGGTGGCGAGTCTGTCACTGGCGGGTGAGCAGTACCTCGACTTCCGCCCGACGCGAGACGACGGCCCCTATCTCGCCGACGGCGCCGAGATCGCGGTCGAACGAACCTCGACGCCGACACCGCTGTGGCAGACGCTCGCCTCACTGGATTCGACACTGGCACAGGTGAAACCGGCAGATCTCGCCGCTATCGTCGGCGAGCTCGGCGTCAGTCCCGACGGGCCGCGCAAACTCGCCGATATCGTCGACGGCGGTCTGTTCCTGGTGTCCACACTGGACTCGGTGCTCCCACAGACCGTGAGCCTGGTGCGCGACAGCAAGACCGTGCTCGCGACCGTCAACGATCTCGGTCCGGGCCTGCGCGCGTTCGCGGGCAACGCGAACTCGGCCCTGGCCGGTGTGGAGGCGAAGACCGGCGGATTCGTCGAATTACTCGGTGCCGCCCCCGGCACGCTGCGGGCGCTGGACGCTGTCCTCGCGGAGAATTCGGGGACGGCGGCCGATCTGCTCGCCAACTTGGCCGTGGTCGCGGACACCACCTCCAAACGGGTACCCGCCCTGCAGGAGTTCTTCTTCCCGACCGAGCGTTCGGGTTCGACGCTGGACGCCATCGCGGTGGCATTCCACGACGGCGGGGTGTGGGGCCTGGTCAATCTCTATCCGCGCTACGCCTGCGACTACAACCTGCCCAGGCAGCCACCATCGCTGCCGAATTTCCCCGAGCCCTACATGTACACCTATTGCCCGAACGACGATCCCTCGGTACTCATCCGTGGCGCGCGCAACGCGCCACGGCCGCCGGGGGAGGAGATTCCGGGCGCGCCGCCACCGGGTGTGGCGGCCGACCGGCAGACCACGGCGACCCCGATCGGACCGTTGTCCCTTCCGCTGACATTCGGCGGACCGCCCCTGCCGCCCGCCCCACCCGCACCGAAGCGATGAGGCAGCGCCAGTCCATGCAAGGAACCACCACACGCGAGGAAATATCATGAGCGACAACGACACCGGCAGCCGCGTTGCGACCAAGGAGAAGCCGTCGGCCGATCCCGATATCGAGCGCGCGGACACGGAATCCGCTCCGGAGGACACGGCTGCCGCGGATGCGGTCGCCGAAGTGGCCGCGGCCGAGGGAAAGTCCGCGGGCGACAAGGTGGCTCTGGACAAACCCGCCGGTGAGAAGGTCTCGGCGGAGCAGGCCACCGCGGAGAAATCCGCCGCCGCGAGCGACGCCGAGGCGGACCCGGCGACTCCGGGCCGGTGGTCACGAATCGCCGGTCCGGCTCGGCGGGCGTCGCTTCCGGTCGCCGCGCTGGTCGCAGTCCTCGCGCTGGTCGCCGCGGGGGTGCTGGGCTGGCAGTTGAAGCAGGAGCGCGATATCGACGCCGCGGGCGAGGCCGGGCTGGCCGCTGCCCGCTCCTACGGCGTCATCCTGACCAGTGTCGACGCGACCAAACTCGACAGTGATTTCGCCGCGGTCCTGGACGGTTCGACGGGCGAGTTCCGGGATATGTACACGCGTTCCAGCGGACAGCTGCGCCAATTGCTGCTGGACAACAAGGCGACCGGCAAGGGCACTGTGCTGGACGCCGCCATCAAGTCGGCGACGAAGACCAAGGTCGAAGTTCTGCTTTTCATCGATCAGACGGTCACCAATTCCGCCTCGGCCGATCCGCGAGTCGACCGAAGTCGGGTCGCGATGACGATGGAATTGGTCGACGGCCGCTGGCTGGCCAGCCGGGTCTACCTGCCCTGATTCTCGACATAACAGGCTGATAGCACGGTTGCGCGCTCATGAGAATGAGATTCGCATAATTGAATAATGATGTTATCCTTCCACTGGTTGCTTCGATCCTTCAGGAGTTCCGCATATGACTGATTTCGATTCGGTCGACTACTTCACCGACCCGTCGCTGGTTCCGGATCCGCATCCGTACTTCGACTACATGCGTGCGAAATGCCCGGTCACGCAGGAGCCGACGTTCGGGGTCTACGCGGTGACGGGCTACGAGGAGACGGCGGAGGTTCTGAAGAATTCCGACGTCTTCTCCTCGGCGATCGCGGTGGGCGGTCCGTTCCCGCCCCTGCCGTTCGCGATCGAGGGCGACGACATCACCGAGCTGATCGAGCAGCACCGCAGTGAGCTGCCGATGTACGAGCACATGGTGACGATGGATCCACCGCAGCACACCTATGCGCGCTCGCTACTCAATCGGTTGCTGACCCCGGCGCGATTGAAGGAGAACGAGGACTTCATGTGGCGGTTGGCCGACCGCCAGATCGATGAGTTCATCGCTGCCGGTAAATGCGAGTTCCTCGGCTCCTACGCCAAGCCGTTCTCCCTGCTCGTCGTCGCCGATATGCTCGGCGTGCCGGAGGAGGATCACGAAGAGTTCCGTATCGCGCTCGGCGCCGAGCGTCCCGGTACCCAGGTCGGCGCGCTGGACAACGCGGTCGTGGCGAGCAACCCGCTGGAGTGGCTGGACGAGAAGTTCAGCGCCTACATCAGTGAGCGGCGTGTCGAGCCGCGCGACGATGTGCTGACCTCGCTGGCCCTGGCGAAGTACCCGGACGGTTCGACGCCGGAAGTCATCGACGTCGTCCGGTCGGCGACCTTCTTGTTCGGGGCCGGGCAGGAGACCACGGCGAAGCTGTTGAGCGCGTCGTTGCGGATCCTGGGCGATCACCCGGAGGTGCAGGCCCAGTTGCGTGCCGACCGCACGCTGATTCCGACCTTCATCGAAGAGACCCTTCGCATGGATGCGCCGGTGAAGAGCGGCTTCCGGCTGGCCAAGCGGGCGACGACCGTCGGTGAGACCGATATTCCGGTCGGCTCCATCGTGATGGTCTGCCCCGGCGCGGCCAACCGTGATCCGCGTCGATTCGAGAATCCGCACGAGTTCCATTTGGATCGTAAGAACTTCCGCGAGCACATGGCCTTCGGGCGTGGCGTGCATTCCTGCCCCGGCGGCCCGCTCGCCCGAGTCGAGGGCCGCGTGTCCATCGAACGAATCCTGGATCGGATGCTCGATATCGGCATCGATGAGGAAAAGCACGGTCCGGCCGGTGCGCGCGAGTACACCTACGAGCCGACCTTCATCCTGCGCGGGCTGAGCAATCTGCACATCACGTTCACCCCTGGCGCCTGACAACACGTAACCCCTCGTCCCGTGGCCGTTTCGAGAGCAGCGGCCACCGGACCACATCGACGAATAGAGGTAGAGATGACCGGACGGGTCGAAGGAAAGGTCGCGTTCATCACCGGCGCGGCACGCGGCCAGGGTCGCAGCCACGCGGTGCGTTTGGCACAGGAGGGCGCCGACATCATCGCGATCGATGTCTGCAAGCCGGTCAGCGGCACCGATCTGATCCCCTCGTCCACGCCGGAGGATCTGGCCGAGACCGCCGAGTTGGTGAAGGGTTTGGGTCGTCGGATCGTCACCGCTGAGGTGGACGTCCGCGATTACGATGCTCTGGCCGCCGCTGTCGCGGGCGGTGTGGAGGAGTTGGGCGGTCTCGACATCATCGTCGCCAACGCTGGTATCGGCAACGGCGGTGAGACGCTGGACAAGCTGAGCGAGCAGGACTGGCAGACGATGATCGACATCAATCTGGCCGGTGTCTGGAAGGCGGTGAAAGCCGGTGTGCCGCACCTGTTGTCGGCGGGCAAAGGCGGCTCGATCATCTTGACCAGTTCGGTGGGCGGCCTCAAGGCGTACCCGAACACCGGCCACTACATCGCGGCCAAGCACGGTGTGGTGGGTTTGATGCGGACCTTCGCCGTGGAACTGGGCCAGCATTCGATCCGGGTCAATTCGGTGCACCCGACGAATGTGAACACCCCGATGTTCATGAACAAGGGGACGATGAAGTTGTTCCGTCCGGATCTGGAGGATCCGACCGCGGAGGATATGGCCCCGGTCGCACAGTTCATGCATGTGCTGCCGATCGGCTGGGTCGAACCGGTGGATATCAGTAACGCCGTGCTGTTCCTGGCATCCGATGAAGCGCGCTACATCACCGGCCTGCCGATGACCGTCGACGCGGGCAGCACCCTGAAGTAGTAGGTCCGCCATCTGTCGACAATTTCCGGGGCGCGCTCGCGTCCCGGAAATTGTTCGTTCAGTGGCGTATTCGCAGATCGGTCGGATGGCCGCTCGGCCGCGCCGAGAAGCGGAGTCCGGCCCATCACGAGAAGTCGCGGCCACCGGGGCCGCGCACGGTGCGCAGGAGGCGCGATGACGAATCCCGCAGGGGAGCAGACGAGGTCGGCCGATATCGCGGCGACGCAGGACAGTCCCGTCCTCGAATCGTCGGTCCGGCGCATGCTCGACATCTTCGATGTGCGGCCCAGTGGGGACAACACCTTCACCGGCACGAGCGACGGCGGCTCGCGCAAGGTGGTCGACGGCACCCAGTTACTCGCCCAATCCATCGTTGCCGCCGCGAAACTGTTGCCGGGCAAGTCGATTCGATCGGCGCACGTCGTATTCGCGCGCGCCGCCGCCGCCGACGAACCACTCGAGTTCTCGGTCGAGGTCACCCACGAGGGCCGCTCGATCGCCTGCGCCGAGGTGGTGGTTCGCCAGGGTGCGCGCCGCTGCGCCTCGGTGACGATTCTCGCGGACGTTCCCTCCGCGGATGTGATCCGCCACCATGCGCCCCGCCCCGCCGTCGCCGCGCCCGAGGACGCGATCGAGACCTGGATGCCGATGACCGGGCGGCGATTGCGCATAGTCGACGTCGCCGATGTGAACGATCCCGACGAGGTCGGGCCGCCGGAATTGCACGCCTGGCTGCACTACGATCCGATACCCGACCGGGAAGATCTCGCCAAGGCCCTGCTGGCTCATTTCACCGGTCACCTCTCGGTGTCGACGACCATGCGGCCGCATCCCGGCGTCGGCACAAGTCAAGCGCACCACAGCATTTCGACCGCCGTGATGACCGTGGCGGTCAGTTTCCACGAGCCAGTCGCGTGGGACGGCTGGCTGCTCTACTCACACGAGAGCACCCAGGTGGGCGCCGGAATGTCCTATGTTCGCGGTCTCGTGCACACTGAGGACGGTCGGCTCATCGCGTCGTTCACCCAGGAGGCGCTGATCCGTCCACTGGTCGGCGACATCTCCGCCATCCCCGCCTCGGCGCGGCTGTGACCGCGCCGAACGGAAAGGAAATTCGATGAGCGCATCGTCCGCGGAGCCGTCCGGCTTCGACGCGCGACCCGACTACCGCGTCGATATCCACCGGCGTCGTAACCTGGTCACCGCCCATCTCGGCGACCGGCTCATCGCGGAGACCACCCGTCCGCTGCTGGTCGATGAACAGGACCACGGCCTCGTCTTCTATTTCCCCCGCGACGATGTGAAGGTCGAGCTGCGCAGGGACGAGTCGGTGTCCACCCGCTGCCCGTTCAAGGGCGAGGCCACCTACTGGCGTTTCGACGGCGACGGCGAGACGCCCCTGTGCTGGAGCTACGACGATCCCGTCCTCCAGGTCGCTCGTCTGCGCGACCACGTCGCGTTCTACCAGGACACCCTGCATATCCGGCTCGGCGTGGCCACCCCCGCCGTCGTCGGCTACCACGCCCCCGCCTGACCTACGGCATACGGATCCAACGGCGTGGCCATCCGCGCGCACCCGGTGCGCGCGGATGGCCACGAGTCGTCGGATCAGGCGATGTCGAACCGGTCGAGATCGGACACCTTCACCCACGCGGCGACGAAGTCGCGCACGAACTTCTCCTTCGCGTCGTCGGTGGCGTAGACCTCGGCCAAGGCCCGCAGCTGCGAATTCGAACCGAACACCAGGTCGACCCGGCTACCGGTCCACTTGACCGCACCGGAGGCGTCGCGGCCTTCGAAGGTCTCAGCGTCCTCGGAGGTCGGCTGCCACTTGGTGTCGATATCGAGCAGATTGACGAAGAAGTCGTTGGTCAACGACTCGGGGGTCGAGGTGAACACGCCCAGCGAGGACTGCTGGTAGTTCGCGCCGAGCACCCGCAGGCCGCCGATCAGGACCGTCAACTCGGGTCCGCTCAGGGTGAGCAGATTCGCCTTGTCGATCAGCAGATATTCGGCGGGCAGGCGATTGCCCTTGCCGAGGTAGTTGCGGAAGCCGTCGGCGGCAGGTTCGAGCGCGGAGAAGGACTCCACATCGGTCTGCTCCTGGGTGGCATCGGTACGTCCCGGCGTGAACGGCACCTCGATATCGAATCCAGCGCTCTTGGCGGCCTTTTCGACCGCCGCGGCCCCGCCGAGCACGACGACGTCGGCGAACGACACCTTCGTATTGCCGGTCTGCGCGGCGTTGAAGGCCGCCTGGACGCCTTCGAGCGTGCGCACCACCTGCGCGAGCTCGTCGGGTTCGTTGACCTCCCAGCCACTCTGCGGCTGGAGGCGGATCCGGCCGCCGTTCGCGCCGCCACGCTTATCGCTGCCACGGAACGACGAGGCCGCGGCCCACGCGGTGGAAACCAGCTGCGAGACAGTCAGACCCGACGACAGGATCTGGTTCTTGAGGGCGGCGATGTCCTCGGCCCCGATGAGGTCGTGGGTGACGGCGGGCACGGGGTCCTGCCACAGCAGCGTTTCCTGCGGGACGAGCGGGCCGAGGTAGCGCACGACCGGGCCCATATCGCGGTGGGTGAGCTTGTACCAGGCCTTGGCGAACTCGTCGGCGAACTCCTGCGGATGCTCGAGCCACCGGCGGGTGATCTGCTCGTAGATCGGATCGAACCGCAACGACAGGTCGGTGGTCAGCATGACCGGTGTGTGGGTCACCGACGGATCGTGCGCGTCGGGCACCGTGCCCGCTCCGGCGCCGTCCTTGGGGATCCACTGCCACGCTCCGGCGGGGCTCTTGGTCTTCTCCCACTCGTAGCCGTACAGGGTCTCGAGGAAGCTGTTGTCCCAGGTCTTCGGAGTTGGCGTCCACGCGCCCTCCAGACCGCTGGTGATGGCGTCCTTGCCGACGCCGGTGCCGAAGCTGCTGCGCCAGCCCAGACCCTGCTCCTCCAGCGGCGCGGCCTCGGGCTCGGGGCCGACCAGATCGGCGGGGCCCGCGCCGTGGGTTTTGCCGAAGGTGTGCCCGCCCGCGATCAACGCGGCCGTCTCGACGTCGTTCATCGCCATGCGGCGGAACGTCTCACGGATGTCGATCGCAGCGGCGAGTGGATCCGGATTGCCGTTGGGCCCTTCGGGATTGACGTAGATCAGGCCCATCTGGACGGCGGCGAGCGGGGTTTCGAGATCGCGGTCGCCCGTGTAGCGGGCATCGCCGAGCCAGGTGTGCTCGGGACCCCAGTAGACGTCCTCCTCGGGCTCCCACTGGTCGACCCGGCCACCGCCGAAACCGAAGGTGGTGAAACCCATCGATTCCAGGGCGACATTGCCGGCGTAGACCATGAGGTCTGCCCACGACAGCTTGCTGCCGTACTTCTTCTTGACCGGCCACAGCAGTCGGCGGGCCTTGTCGAGGCTGGCATTGTCGGGCCAGCTGTTGAGCGGCGCGAACCGCTGCATGCCCGCCCCGGCGCCGCCGCGACCGTCGCTGATGCGGTAGGTGCCCGCGGCGTGCCACGCCATCCGCACGAACAGTGGACCGTAATGGCCGTAGTCGGCGGGCCACCACGGCTGCGAGGTGGTCATGACATCGATGATGTCCTGTTTCACCGCGGCCAGGTCGAGGGTTTCGAACGCCGCGGCGTAGTCGAAATCCCCGCCGAACGGATTGGCGACTGCCGGATTCTTCTGCAGGATCTTCAGATTGAGCTGGTTCGGCCACCAGTCGCGGTTCCCGCCGCCCTCGGTGGGGTGCGCGCGCAGTCCGGAGACGACCGGGCAACCGGGTTCCGTATTGGCTTCGGCTATCGGCGGGTGTTCCTCGGGCATGGAGATTCCTTCCGAAAGGTGTGATCGGTTGTGATCACGTCTGCGGTGTCGAGCAATCGGGGCACAGACCCCAGTAGATGACTTCGGCCTCGTCGAGCTGGAAACCGTTGTCGTCGGCCGCGTTCAGGCAGGGTGTCTCGCCGACGGCGCAGTCGACGTCGACGATGAGCCCGCAGGAACGACAGATGAGGTGGTGGTGGTTGTCCGCGACCCGCGCTTCGTAGCGGGCCGATGAGCCGGACGGCTGAATCCGTCGCACGAGTCCGGCGGCGGTCAGGGCGTGCAGCACGTCGTAGACGGCCTGCCGGGACACCCCGGTCAGGTCGGCACGGACAGCTCCGAAGATCGTGTCCGTATCGGCGTGCGGGTGCGCGTGCACCGCGTCGAGCACGGCGATACGGGGCCGGGTTACGCGCAGGGCAGCCGCTCGTAGCTGCTCTGCGTAATCCGACGTCCTGGACACCCTGACACTATGACTGTCTTTTCTGGAATCAGTCAAGAGTTTGTCCGATTCGATTTCTTACGCGGGCCTCCCTGGGGCCTGGTCGGCGTCTACGGGGCGCGGGACCGTACCGGCCGCGCTCGCGCCCTGTCCCGCCCGGTGGGCTACCGCCAGCACGGATGCTATCGAAACGCCCCGTTCCTGTTCGTGTTTCGCGCCGATGTTCCCGGGTATCCGCCGATCGTTCACGTCGGTAGGAGCGAAGACGCGGCGGGTCCGATTCCGGTCGGCACTCCGCGTCGGTGCGGTACGCGACCCGGCGCCGCTACCTTTCAGAGGAAAGCGATATGAGTCGAATCACAACTTTCACGACCCCGTCGACGGGGTCGCCGTCGCGGGGCGGTTCGTCCTCGGCCGCGGGCCGGTTGGCCCAGAACAGCGTCTTCGAGCGATTCGCCCGCGCGGGTTTCGTCATGACGGGCCTCGTGCACCTGCTCGTCGGCTATATCGCCATTCGCATCGCGCTCGGGGGTGAGGGCGGATCCGCCGACCAGTCCGGCGCCATGGCGGAACTGGCGGAAAAGCCCGGTGGCGGGATCATCCTGTGGCTGGGAGCGGTCGCCTTCGCGATGCTCGGCCTGTGGCGGCTCGTCGAATCGGCGCTCGGCAGCCCGTCCAAACCCGACCCGGACGACAAGAAATCGCTGGCGTTCCACCGTGGAAAGGCGTTCGGTGAGGCGGTGCTCTACATCGCCTTCGCGATTTCCGTCCTCGCCTTCGCGCGGGGTAGCGGCAAATCCAGCGGCGAACAGAATGCCGGGATCACCGCGCGCCTGATGCAGAGCACGGCGGGCACGATCGCCCTCGTGATCGGCGCGCTGATCATCATCGGCATCGGCGGCTACTACATGTACAAGGGCGCCACCAAACGGTTCATGAAGGATCTGGAGGGCGGGGCGGGCGCGATGGTGCGCAGGCTCGGCACCGTCGGGTACCTCGCGAAGGGCGCGGCCGTCGCCGCTATCGGCGTGCTCGTGATCGTCGCCACCACCCGATCCGAGCCCGATAAGGCTTCCGGACTCGACGGGGCACTGAAAACCCTGGGCGCACAACCCTACGGCGTCGTTCTGCTCATCGCCGCCGGACTCGGCATCATCACCTACGGCCTCTACAGTTTCGCCAGGGCCGAGTACGCCAAAATGTAGCCGACGCGAAAATGTCGCGAGGGGCGCGCCACCGACACCGGCGGCGCGCCCCTCGGCATATCGAGGAATCCCCGGCTGCGTGTCCTCGGAGATCGAACACCCGCGGCCGCGACCGGACTCACGCGTCGGACGATACGACCTTCGCCGACCGGACCCGGGGGAGTCCGAGATTGTCTCGTAGCGTGGTTCCCTCGTAGTCGCCGCGCAATACGCCTCGGTCCTGGAGCAGCGGCACCACTGTGTCGACGAATTCGTCCAGACCCCACGGCACCAGGTGAGAGCCGAGGATGAAGCCGTCGGAACCGTCGTTCTGGACGAACGTATCGATCTGCTCGGCCACCTGGGCGGGCGTGCCGACCAGGGGACCGCGTTCGAACTGATCGATCACCACCTCGCGCAGGGTGAGTTTCTTCGTCTCGGCGATGCCGCGCAGGCGTTCGGCCGTGGCGAACCGGTCCTGGTGCAGGAACGCGCGGCCCTGGATGATCGGCGCGGCATCGGGGTCGGGATCGATATCGGGTATCGGACCCTCGGGGTCGTAGCCGGACAGGTCGCGATTCCAGATCTGTTCCAGCAGAATCAGCGCGGTCTGCCCGGTGACCTGTTCGTCGCGGATGGCGCGGAATTTCTCGATGGCTTCACCCTCGGTGTCCCCGAGGACGAAACTGGCCGATGGCAGGATCTTGATGTCGTCGGCCGCGCGTCCGGCGGCGACGGCGCGCGCCTTGATATCGCGGTAGAAATCCGCGGCTTCCGGCAGTTTGCCGTACGGGGAGAAGATGGCGTCGGCATTGGCGGCGGCGAAATCGCGGCCCTGGGGGGACACGCCCGCTTGCAGGATCACCGGTCTGCCCTGGGGACTGCGCGGCACGGTGAACCGTCCGGAGATATCGAATTGGCTGCCGTGGAAGGCGAATTCGCCCGCCTCGGCGCGCGCGAGGAACCGGCCGGAATCCTTGTCGGCGACGATGTCGTCGGCCTCCCACGAATCCCACAGGGCGCGAACCGCGTTCAGCGTCTCCTCGGCCCGCACGTAGCGGTCGGCCGGGTCGAGGAATCCACCCCGGCGGAAGTTCTGGCCGGTGAACGCGTCGAACGAGGTGACCACATTCCAGGCGGCCCGTCCGCCGGACAGATGATCCAGACTCGCCAACTGGCGGGCCAGTTCGTAGGGCTCGTTGAAGGTGGCGTTGATCGTGCCCGCGAGCCCGAGATGTTCGGTGACCGCGGCGATCGAGGCCAGCACGGTGAAGGTGTCGGGGCGGCCGATGATGTCCTGATCGAAGATCTTGCCCGCGCGTTCGCGCAGGATGAGACCTTCGGCGAGGAAGAAGAAATCGAATTTGCCGCGCTCGGCGGTGCGCGCGGTGTGTTCGAAACTGCTGAAATCGATCTGGCTGCCCGCCTCGGGATGCCACCAGGCGGTGTGATGGTTGACGCCGCCGAGGTAGGCGCCGAGGATGACCTGCTTACGGGGAGTGCTCACGGTGACCTCGCTCAGGCAGTCGCGTAACGGTTGGGGACGGTGGCGGACAGGCCGAGCAGCGAACGCAGCGACCCCTCCGGGTAGCCGGTGCGGAATGCGCCACGGCTCTGCAACGCGGGGACGAGCCGGTCGGCGATGGAAGCGAGATCGTCGACGGCGGCACCGGGCCGCAACCGGAACCCGTCGATCCCCCGCTCGCTCCAGGCGCCGAGCAGGTCGGCGAGATCATCGGCGCTGCCCGCGAAAATCGCCGCGTCGGAGGAGAATTCGTGTCCGGCGAGTTCGTTCAACCGTGCCAGGCGCCGCGGTCCGCTCGCTTCGTCGGTATCGAGGAAGACGACGATATCGGCGTAGATCCGCAGTGGTTCGCCGTCGCGCTCCACCCGCGCCGCCGCCGCGGCCACCTGGTCGACGATCGGGCCGGGACCGCTCTCGAGCGTCGGCGTCACGAAGACCACATCCGCTGTGCGGGCGGCGAATTCGTATATCAGCGGGGCATGCGCCAACGCCGTCACCACCGGCTGTCCCTGAGGCGGACGCGGGGTGATGGAGGGGCCGCGCACGCTGAAGAAGCGGCCTTCGAAGTCGACGTAATGCAGTTTGTCGCGGTCGATGAAGCGGCGGGCGGCCACGTCGCGGATTTCGGCGCCGTCCTCCCAGCTGTCCCAGAGCCGGCGCACTACCTCGACGGCGTCCACGGCTTCGTCGAAAAGATCGTGCACGTGGCGGGGGAAGGCGCCCGACGCATGCGCCTGCGCCAGTTCGGCGCCGGTGAGGTCACGCAGTTCGCGGCGTCCGAAATGGGCGGCCTCCTCGGCGGTGCCGGACACCCGCACCTGCCATCCGGCCCGGCCCAGCGATGTGTAGTCGAGGGTGGCGATGGCCTTGGAGACATGGAACGGTTCGGTGTGGGTGGTGGTCACCGTCGGAATGAGCCCGATATGGCGGGTGACCGGCGCGACGCGCGCGGCGATCAGATGGGCATCGATCCTGGCGCCGACCCGGTCGGTGATGTCGTCGGAGGGCGCGTGCCGCCGCGCGGGAATCGCCAGACTGTCCTCGATGCTCACGAAATCGAGCAGGCCGCGCTGCGCGGTCGCGACCAGATCCGTCCAGTATCCGGCGGCGAACAGTTCGGTTGGCCGTGAGTTCGGCGCCCGCCAGGCGGCCGGATGCCAGCCCGCTCCGTCGAGCGCGACGCCGATATGTAGGGGGTTCGGTGCCATCGTCTCCCGTTTCTGTGCATGCGTGAAGGCTGTCTCACTCAACGCGCGCGGCGGTGCGAACCGGGGGCGGGGGCGACCCGTACCCGCCTCGGCGACCGGTGTCCATGCCCCGCGCAGTCATCGCTCGACACCGAAATCGGCTGGCCACGCGGTAGACCCGTGGCGGCGGGGCCGTGGGACGCGCGCCCGCCTGGTCCGCGGTCAACGGTTGAAATCAGCTCGATCGCTGGGAAATACGGTCGACGAGCCATCGCAGGCGCCCGCGCCCGGGGGTCACGGCCGAGTGGCGGGGCCGGGGTGGCGCAGGCCGCGCAGCAGCAGTTCCCATGCCTCCTGCGCGACCGCGGGACGAAGGGGCGCCGCGGTTTTGGCCAGCAGCGCGGCCAGCATGGCGATGGCGAGGAACAGATGGTCGGCGCTGGTATCCGCGCTGATACTGCCGCGCGTCGTCGGGGCGGCGAGTTTGGCGCTGAACAGTTCGCTGACGCGCAGCCCTATCTCGGCCAGCAGGGGATCGGAGCTGTCGGGAGCCAGGAGCGCGATGAACGCGGCCGAGCCGACCAATTGCCCGACGATCATCGCCAGCACCTCGTCGAGGGTCGCCTCGGGGCGTGCGGCGAAGATCTCGAGATCGCGGATGCCGTCGTCGAAGGTCGCCAGCATCAGGCTTTCACGGGTGGGGAAATGCCGGTACAGACTGCCCGAACCCACGCCTGCGACGCGGGCCACCTCCGCGAGCGAGGCGTCGGGGCCATCCTCGGCCAGCACGTGTTTCGCGGCGGCCAGGATCGCGGCGCGATTCTGTGCGGCAGCCGCCGGTCCTCTATTGACGCGGCGCGGGGCGGTCACGCACACTACCTTACCAACCGGAGACACCTCTCCGGTTTGATGGCCTGCTTCGAGGACCGCGCGGGCTCGACCACGAGGAGTGCAATGTCCACCTACGTTCTGGTGCACGGTGGCGGCCACGGCGGCTGGTGCTATCAGCCGGTGGCGCGGCTACTGCGGCAAGCCGGTCATGAGGTTTACACCCCGACTCTGACCGGGCTGGGTGAGCGCGCCCACCTGCGGTCGCCCGATATCGGACTGTCCACCCACATCGAGGATGTGGCCGCAGTGCTGCATTACGAGGATCTGCGCGATGTGGTGCTCGTCGGACACAGTTACGGCGGCATGGTGATCACCGGCGTCGCCGATCGCGCCTCCGAGCGGGTCGGCCGTCTGGTGTATCTGGACGCGGCGACCCCGGTCGACGGCCAGTCGCTGGTGGATGTCGCGGGCCCCATCATCACCTCCATCAGGCCCTTCGGCAGCGTCGTCGACGGCGTCGAACTGGTGCTGGAGCCCACACCCGACGCGGGGCTGTTCTACGGCGTGACCGATCCGGACGATCTGGCGTGGATGGCCGCGCGACTGACTGCGCACCCGTGGAAATGTTTCGATGAGCCCCTCGTGCTGCGCGACCCGGCCGCGCTCGCCGCGATTCCCTGTTATCACGTCGTGTGCACCTCCACCCTGGCCACCCGCGACCCCCAATTGATCGCCGCCGCCCGCGCCGAGAACCGGTTGTGGGATATCGATACCGGCCACGACCTGATGATCACCGAACCGCGCGCCGTCGCGGACGCCCTCGTCGCGGCATCGACGCGCTGATACCGTCCCCGGAACATCCGCCGAGGCGCGCCGCGGCCGTCAGGGGACGACGATCGGGAATAGCGGATCGGGTGAATCCAGCAGATCGACAAAGGTTTTCAGAACGGTGGGATCGCCGTCGATGGTGATATCGGCGAGGCCGTCACCGCCGAGGATTCCGAGCAACTGCGTCGTGGTGAGGTGCAGCGTGAGATCGGCGGCGCCGCGCAACGGAGCCTCGCTGGTGTGGGCGCGGTGGGTCAGAGCGCCGTTCGAGAGGGTGAGCCGGATGATCCGGCCCTGGTCGATGAGGTCCCAATCCATGATCAGCGGCGTCGCGGCCGCGCGTGGCCCGTCGATGCGGACGGCGAGGGCATCGATGATCATGTCGACGGGTAGGGCGGCCAGCACCTCGGGGTTGGCGGTGTCGATATCGGTCGGTGTGACGCCGTGTCGCAGTTCCCATGCGCCGACGAGGTAGAAGTTTCGCCAGGTTCCGTTCTCGGCGCCGGTGCCGAGTCGTTCATAGACCTCGGCCAGTGCGCTCTTGGCGTCGTCGTTATCGGGCGCGGCGAAGACGGCGTGGTTGAGCAAGGTGGCGGCGAATCGCAGATCGCCCTGCTCGGCGTAGGCGCGTCCCTTGCCGATGACGGCGTCGATCCCGCCGTAATCGGCGACGTAGCGTCGGGCCTGCGCGACGGGGGGATGTTCCCACAGATGCGCGGGGTTGCCGTCGAACCAGCCCATATAGCGCTGGTAGACGGCTTTGACATTGTGGCTCGCCGACCCGTAGTACCCGCGATTGGCCCACAGGCCGTCGAGCGCAGGGGGGAAGGTGAACTCCTCGGCGATCTCGGAACCCGTGAACCCCTTGTTGATCAAGCGGAGTGTCTGATCGTGCATGTAGGCGTACATATCGCGTTGCCCGGCCAGCCAGTTCGTCCAGTTCTCGCGTCCCCAGGTCGGCCAGTGATGGGAGGCGAACGCGACATCGGCCTTCTCCGCGAACAGCCCGATCGCTTCATCGAGATACTCGGCCCACACGCGGGAATCGCGCACGACCGCGCCGCGCAACGTGAGGATGTTGTGCATATTGTGGGTCGCGTTCTCGGCCATGCACAGAGCGCGGCGATCGGGGAACAGGAAGTTCATCTCGGCGGGCGCTTCGGTGCCCGGCGTGAGCTGGAAGACGATGCGGACCCCGTCGATCTCTTCCTCCTGCCCGGTATGGGTGATGTCCACGGTCGGGGGTATCAGACCGACGGCTCCCGTGGAGGTGGTCATGCCGAGACCGCAGCCGATCTGTCCGCCCGGGCCTTTGTCGAGTCCCGCGCCGTACATGAAGACGGCGCGCCGCGTCATCGCGGCGCCCGCGTAGACGTTCTCGCTGACGGCATGTTCGAGGAATCCGATCGGCGCGAGAATGGGCACCCTGTCCAGGCCGGGCGGGAGGACGCCGCCTACGCCCCCGAAATGGTCGACGTGCGAGTGGGTGTAGATGACGCCGGTCACCGGCCGTTCCCCTCGGTGGGCGCGATAGAGCAGCAGGGCGGCCGCGGCGGTTTCCGCCGAGATCAGCGGATCGATGACGATCACGCCTTCGGTGCCCTCGACCAGCGTCATATTGGACAGATCGAGGTTACGAACCTGGTAGATGCCTTCGGCGACTTCGAAAAGACCCTGCTTGTTACACAACTGGCCCTGCCGCCAGAGGCTGGGATGCGCCGTGGGCGGGCAGTCGGCATCGAGGAAGCCGTATGCCGGGCCGTCCCAGATCACGTGTCCGTCGGCCGCGGTGATCACCGCCGGATCCAATGCCGCGACGAACCCGCGCGCGGCGTCGTCGAAATCGGTCGTATCGTCGAAATTCAGCGACGTGCTCATGATTTCCTCATTTCCGAATACGGCGGCATCCAGGGACTGGGCGATTACAGGGCTGTCGGCCACGCTAGGGAACCGGCGAGGTGACCGGATCACCCCACGGGGGTGAGAAGCGCGCGCTGCGTCGAATCACATATCGGCGGGACGCCAAGTGGCCACGGCCAAGATCGCGGCCATTTTCACCGTGATGACCACGGCGGCCCATCCCGGATAGTGCGGCAGCCAGGCGAAATCAATGACGATCGAGGCCATCGCGCAGACGACGGAGCCCATCCGCGCCCAGATTCGGCCGCCGATCAACCCCGCGCCGCAGATGATCAGCGTCGCCCCGAGTGCCAGGTGAAACCATCCCCACGTGTTGTCGTCGAATCGGTGCAGGTTGTCGATATCGATGAGCACCGGGCGATGCCCGGTGAAACAGGCGACGCTGAGCACCATCGACATCGCGCCCGCGGCAATCAGCAGGATCGCCCACGCGATGGCCGCGACAGCGGCAGTTGCTTGTCGGGATGAGAGCCCAGGTTCCTCGACGAAGGTCAGCGCCGGCTCCGGCACGCGGCGGGGCGTGCTCAGCACGACGCGGCGGCCATGGTAATCGCGGTGTCGCTGCGGCGAATTCATGATCGGATAGCGCACCGGACTCGAGCAACCGGGACATAGATTCTCGTTGACCATTACCGCATCGTCCGATTCGCGCCCCGATCGCGCGTCATCCGATTCGGGTGAGAAAACGACGAGCCCCGTCCGGACAGCGGAAACGGACGTCATTCGGAAGCGCCGGGTATGCCCCCGAGCGGGGGCATCCGGCCCGAAACGACGAGTAGTGCCGCGCGATCACCCGCGCGGCCGACTCGCACCGCCTATGCGGTCGATTTCTGATACGCGTCAAGAACTTCCGCAGATATCCGCCCTCGGCTGGATACCTCCATGCCGTTGTTCCTCGCCCACTCGCGGATGGTCTGGGCCTGCTCGCGGTCGGTGACCGGCCGTATCCGGCTCTCGCCGCGCGAGGCCCGACCCGCCCGGCGGGCATGTGGCGTCCATCGCTCGAAGATGCCGCGCAGTCTCGCGCCGTTGAGCACGGAGAGGTCCATCTCGTAGGCGACACCGTCCACGGCGAAATGCACTGTCTCCTCAGCCTCGGACTTGCCGTCGTAGTCGTCGACCAGCTCCACCGTGACTTTGCGCGCCATTCAAGATTCCTTCGACGATCGAGCGAACGATGAGACGTCATCGTAGCCCGGATGTCGTCCGACCGATCGGCGAGGTGAAATGCTCCCGTGAACTGCGCGTTTGCCCGCCGCTATCCGCGCTTCGCCCACCGGCGCAGCCCGCCCGGTCGACGCATCATCAGGACACCGAGCGCGGCGACCGCGATCCCGCGCGGCGCTTCGTAGATGAATCCGGACAGTCCGGCGGTCGCGGGAATCGGCAGGAAGAAACCGACCATGCCGACCAGCGTCAGCAGCGCGATCCAGCGCGGAACCGCGTGATTGCGCACCATGCTCGCACCGAGTAGACCCATCCCGGCCAGCATCACCAGTCCGCCGACGGTGTTGAACAATGCGAACGCGGTGGTGTCGATCATATTGTCGTTGTCGGCGATCAGGTGCGCGGTGTCGGGATCGGACGCGAACGGATAGGCGACGAATAATTCGACGGTGAGATGTCCGGTCGCGGTGACGATATTGCCGACCAGGTAGCTGACCGCGCCGATGAACCCGGCGAGGCCGAGGCGCGGGCGCAGCCACGCGTACATGCCGGGCAGGCCGAGGACGAGCAGGATGGTTCCGATGCCGAGCAGAGTCTGCGCGATCGGAGTACCAGGGCTGCTGGTCAGCGCCTCGACAGAGTGGCCTTTACCCGCGACGATCGGATGCAGTGTGCCGCCGGCGATGCACAGTGTGCCGCCGACGCTCAGCGCGGCGCCGCACAGCCGCAGTACAGTCTCGCGTGACGGGCTGCCCGTGACGGCCCGGTTGTCGCTGGCGATCGGGGTTGGCAGGATAGCGTTCGTGGTTGTCATGAGCCGAGGATCGATCAGGGCGCTGGTGTGACGCTGGTGCGCGGCCGGTCCGGGGACGATACCGGCGTGCTGCCCGCGATCGCGGTGCTCGGACCACTGGAGGTACGTGGCCCGGACGGCCTGCGCATCGCCATCCCGGCCCGCAAACACGCGGAGCTCCTGGTCATTCTCGCGGCCGAGCGCACGACCCGCAGCGCGGGCTATCTGTGCGAATTACTCTGGCGCGGACGTCCGCCCGACAGTGCGCTCGTCACCTTGCAGGGTTATGTCTCGCGACTGCGCCGGGCGCTGCGACCGTTGTCGGATTTGCGCATCGAGACCGACGCCAACGGCTATGTGCTGCGGTGCGACGGGAACGGCACCGACCTCGACCTGATCGACGCGCTGTCGCGGGACGCGCGGGCGGCGAACGCGGAAGGCGACATCGCCCGCGCCGTCGACCTGCTCGAGCGCGCGTTGCGTCTGTGGCGCGGCGACGCGCTGTCGGATGTCGACGATGTCGCCGAACTCGCCCCCGAACGCGCCCGCCTCGACGAGTTGCGCTCGGAACTCGTCGAGATGTGCGCCGAGGGGCTGATCGTGCTCGGCCGGGCCAGGCACGCGGTGACGCTGCTGGCCGATGAACGTGAACGGCATCCGTTCAGGGAGGGCGCGGCCCGGCTGCTCGCGCTCGCGCTGCGCGACTGCGGCCGGATCTCCGAGGCGCTCGACGTCCTGGCCCGACTGCGGCATTCGCTGCGCGAGGAGTTCGGGCTCGATCCACTACCCGACACCATCCGGGTCGAATATGAAATCCGCACCGCGGAAACACCTTCCACGGCCGAGGTGGGCTCCGCCCTGGTCGGCCGCGACGATATCGCCGCCATCCTCGACCGCGCCTGGAATCGCGCGCGGCGGGGGCTGACCGTGGTGACGGTGCGCGGCGCACCCGGAATCGGGAAGACGGCCGTCGTCGAGGACGCGGTACGGCGCAACGGCGGCGCGGCGTACTTCACCGGGGGTGTCAGCGGACTCGGTGCGGCGGCCCTGGCGACCCTGACACCGTGGCTGGATCAGGCGGCGCTATCCGGTCGCGCCGTCCCCGACATCCCGACGGCCCGCGCGCTCGCGACCCTCTTCGCGGATATCGCCAGGGAGACCGGCCGTATGGTCGCGATCATCGACGACGTGCAGTGGGCCGACCTCGACTCGGTGCGGATGATCGCGGCGGCCGTGCGGGTGTTGCGCGCCCATCCCGTCTTGATGGTGCTCACCGTCCGCGGCGAGCCCTTACCCGCCGATATGGCCGCAGCGGTGCGGTCGTTGCAGTCCGCCGGCGCCCACATCTCGGTCGACTTGCCGCGATTACCCGACGCGGCCGTGGCCGAACTGGTTCGCGCCGAACTCGGCGAGGCCGGACAGCAGGCACGCGCCGAGATCGTGCGGGCGAGTCTCGGCAGCCCGTTCATCGCGGTGCAACTGTGCGATCTGGCGCGCGCGGGCCGCCCCGTGCACGGCGTCGGCGCCGTCACCGAGATCACCGCGGCGAAGTTGAGCGCGGTCACCGCGTCCGCCCGCGCACTCGCCGAGGTGCTCGCCGTGATCGGCCCGCACACGTCGATCGGACTGGCCGCGGCAGCCGACGGCGCGCCGCGTTTCGACGATCGACTGGGTGAACTCGTCGCAGCCCAGATCGTCTCGGTCGAGAACGGCACCATCGCCTTTGGGCACGAACTCGTCCGTGACGTCGTGCTCGCCGCGATCGGCGCGGTGCGAACAGCGTTGTTGCACAGCGCAATCGCGGAAGCCTTGGCCGATATCCGCCCCGGTGCGCTGGCGTCGCTGGCATTGCATCGCAGCGCCGCCGCACTCGATTCGGTCGACCGCGCCGCGGCGCACGCCTGTGCCGCGGCGGCACGGGAAGCGCTGCGTCGGGAGGCGGCCAACGATTGCGCCGATTTCGCCGCGCGCGGTATCACGCACGCCGATCCCGACGACCAGGAACTGCTGATCGAACTCGAATGTCTCGCGGGACAGGCGCACCACCGTCTCGGCCACTACGACGCCGCCGCCGAATCCTTCGACCGGGCCGGTCGGCGCTGCGCCGAACGCGGTGACCGGTCCGCCCTGGCGCGGACCGCGCTACTGGCCGCACCGCGCGGCGTGGCGGGCTATTTCTCCGGATACGGTGTGGTGCAGGCTGGTTCGTCGGCCCTGCGAGCGCAGGCGCTGGCGTATCGGCGCGATCTGGACCCCGAGCTCGTCGCCGAGGTGGAGGCGATCGAAGCGGCCGACCGCGCGATCCACGGCACAGCGGGTGATCTCGAGGTGCTCGCCGACGCGCGCTCGCGCGTCACCCCCGGCGACCGGTCCTGGCGGCAGGTGCGGCTGGCCGAGTTCATCTGCACCTGGGACCCGACCACCGTGGCCCTGCGGCGCGAGATCGCCGAGGAACTCGAAGATCTCGCGGGCCACGACCGCGAGGCACGCGCGACGGCTATCCATCTGCGGCGCGTGTGTGCGCTCGAGGCGGGGGATATGCGACTGGTCCGTCGGCTCTCGGCCGAATTCGCCCGGCTCGCCTCCGACGGCGGCACCGACCTCGCGGCCACCCAGCTGTGGTGGCAGGTGATGTTCGCCGTACTTCGCGGCGACTACCGGCAATCGCGGACGCTGATGGCCGACTTCGCCGAAGGTCTCGGCGCGATCGACGGTCCGGCCCGGTTACTCGCCGAAGCCTCGGTGCTGACGAGTAGTTCGATCGAACTGTGGCACCTGGGCCGCCTGTCCGAGGCTCTGGCCGACGCCGACCGCATGGCCGAGGATTTCGACGAGGATTTCGCGCTCGTTGTCGCGATGGCCGCCGCCGAGATCGGTGACCACGATCGCGCGATGCGGTTGATCGAGCAGGTCATCGCACTACCGGGACAGCTGCATGGACCTCGGCTCGTCGTCCGGGTGCCGTTGCTCATCGAGGCGCTGCTTGCGGTCGGTCAGCACGCGCCGGACCGCCGTGCCCGCGTGATGGAGTTCGCCGCCGTGCTCGAACCGCTGACCAGGGGGTGGGGTGCGGCGTTGATCGTGCAATGGCCTGGCCTGGTCTGCCTCGGGCCGTCGGGGCTCTACCGCGGCACCGCGCGCGGGATGCTCGGTCGCGCGGGTGCGCGCGAGGAGGTGGTCGCGGCGATGAACCGGGCGCGGGTGCTCGGTGCGCGGCCGTACGAGTCGCGTGCGCGGGATCGGTTGACGCGGTGGCCCTTCGGCGATGGATGCTGAACGGCAGTCGACGGAGGCGACGATCGCCGTGTTTCGAATCGGGCCGAGGACAACCCTGGACGCCGAACGGTGTGTGCTCGACGCTCTCGGTACCGCAACGCGAACGCGCTGCCGACAGTCTGCGCAGAATTTCCATCACGGTGATCGAGGAGAGTACGAGTGAGAGCGCACAGCAGGTTCTTTGTGGCCACAGTCGTCGGCGCAGCCGCGGCAATGCTCCTGACCGCGTGCGGAGGCGGGGGAGAAGTCCGTGAGTCCGGTGGTGTGCCGGTCCTGCGCTATCAAGGCTGGGCCTCGCAGGTCATCGTTCCCGAGCTCGCGGAGGATCTGGGCTTCTTCGAGAACAAGGTGAAGCTCGAGTGGCAGGGCAACACCATCAGCGGTCCCCAGGACATCCAGTCGGCGGCGACCGGTCAGGTCGACTTCGGTGGCGCTTTCGGCGGCGCGGTGGCCAAACTCGGCCAGGCCGGTGCGCCGATCACGGCGGTGGTGAACTACTACGGTTCGGACGAGAAGACGTTCACCGGGTTCTACGTTCCCGACAACAGTCCGGTCCGTACGCCGAAAGACCTGGCGGGAAAGAAGATCGGGGTGAACACGCTGGGCGGTCAGGCCGAGGCCGATGTCCATGACGCCCTGAAGAAGAGTGGTTTCGACGAAGAGCAGATCAAGTCGGTTCAGCTGGTGGTGCTGCCTCCGCCGAATACCGAGGACGCGGTGCGGCGCGGGCAGGTGGACGTCGCGGCTCTGACCGGACAGTTCCAGCAGCGCGCCGTCGCGAACGGTGGACTTCGCGCGGTGTTCACCGACTACGAAGAGTTCGGTCCGTTCAATGGCGGTCAGTACGTCTTCCGCAACGATTTCATCGGTAAGAACGCGGCCAGTGTCGAGGCATTCGTCAACGGTGTCGCCAAAGCGCTCGAATGGCAGCGGGTTACGCCGCGCGAACAAGTCATCGCGAGGTTCACCGAGATCATCGAGAAGCGGAAGCGTTCGGGTGAGGACGCTTCGTCGGTGAAATACTGGCAGTCGGTCGGAGTGCCCGCCGCGCACGGCGCCATTGTCGACGCCGACTTCCTGCGCTGGGAGAGCTGGTTACGTGATACCGGTGCGATCACCGGCTCATTGGACGCGGCGAAGCTCTACACCAATAAGTTCAATCCGAACGTGCGGAAGTGATTCCGCAGATCCGGCTCCGAGCCCGCTAGGCGAGCGAGTCGTCGAACTCTGCGGTCAGCGGGCCACCGGCATCTCCGGTGTTCACCACTCCGGCGGGCTCGATGAGCATGGCATGGACCTCACCCCGCGCGACGGGACAGTGCTCGACGCCGCGCGGCACAACGAACAGCTGACCCGAACGCAGGTGAACGTCACCATCGCGCATCCGAATGGTCAGTTCGCCCTCGATCACGAAAAAGAGTTCATCGGTGTCGTCGTGCTTGTGCCACACGAACTCACCGCTGAGCTTGACGACTTTGATCTCATAGTCGTTGAGTCGGGCCACGACCTTCGGCGACCAGTACTGGGAAAACGACGACAGCTTCGCGGCAAGATCTACAGCGTCCTTCGGCACATATCCGATCCTGCCACAAAGACCGGCGCGTCCGCGTCGAGGAACGTCGTTCGTATTCCGCCGCCCCGAGCCCGCCCCCGAACGGCGTCGGCGACGTGTCGATCTCGACCGAATTCACGCCCAGATGGCTTGTGCGAGTTCGGTACCGCTGTACGCGGCGCCGAGCCCGACGGTGACGCTGGCGACGACATTGGCCGTGGCGTAGAAGCGGGCTCCGGTTCGGGCCAGCCGCAGAGTCTCGTAGGAGAATGTCGAATAGGTGGTCAGCGCTCCGCAGAACCCCGTTCCGAGGAAGAGAAGCAGAGGGGAGTTCGCCGCGCCGGAGGTCGCGGCGCCGGTGAGGATACCGAGGACGAGGCAGCCGCTGACGTTGACGACGAAGGTTCCCCACGGGTACATGGTGTCGTGTCGGGCTTGGACATATCGGTCGGTCAGATATCGCAACGGCGCACCGACCGCCCCTCCGAGGAGGACCAGCAGCCACGTCATTCGGTTGCCCGGGCGGAGCGGCCGACGTAGCGGATCACCTCGACCTCGTCGAGGATCACCAGTCCTTCGCCGACGAGTTCGTCCAACTGCGGCAGGAACGCTCGGATGCGGTCGGCCGCGTCGACGATCACGATCGCCACCGGAAGATCCTCGCTCAGCGACAGCAGTCGCGTGGTGTGGATATGGGAGGACGCGCCATAGCCCTCGACGCCGCGGAAGACGCTGGCGCCGGCCAGCCCCGCGTGATGGGCACGGTGCACGATTTCGCTGAATAACGGTTTGTGGCGCCAGGTGTCGCTCTCGCCGATGAACACCGTCAATCGCAGCGCGGGTCCGGTCAGCTTGGTCATCGTGCCCTCCTGGTGGCGAGGTAGCTGGTGAGCGAGGCGGTGGCCCAGGTCGCGGCCAATGTGGCGAGGGGGGTGGCGGCCAGCAGCGCCGCTCCCGCGGCGACGCGGCCGGTGGAGATCAGGTGGGTGATGTCGACGGTGTAGGTGGAGAAGGTTGTGAAACCTCCGAGAATCCCCGTGCCGACGAACGGTCGCAGCAGTCGGTGAGCGGTCCACACCTCGGTGATCAGGACCATGAACACACCCATGATCGCGCAGCCGACGATATTGACACCGAGCGTGGTCACCGGAAAGGCCCCCGAAGCGGTGGGCCAGAGCAACCCGAGCCCGTAGCGGGCGCACGCGCCGAGCGCGCCGCCGGCGGCGACGACGGCGATGATCGGAGCCTGTGCACCGAACCGGGTTCGACCTCGCGCGGAAGCGAACGGATCCGGATCGACATCGGCCTGCGCGTCGCCCTGATCGGAGGTGGGCATAGGTCCCTCCTACTCGTGCGGCGCCGTTCGGACGCGGATCATCACAAGTAGGGACCGTTGTCGGCCTGTGATCGCCGCGGTTCGGGTACGGCGGGCCCCACCGCCGCGCGGAACGCCTCGAACGAGCCATACCGCTGGCGTTCAGAATAGGACACCGTATTCGCTCGACTCCGCGACGGGGGAGGCCCGCAGGCGGATGTGCGGTCGAAAAACCGCAACGTGGCCAGGTGACTACCTAGGGCCGAAACTGTCCTAGGTGGCTCCTACGGTGGATTTCATGAACGAACAGATTCGACCGTTTCGCATCGACGTCCCCCAAACGCGACTCGACGACTTGAATCGGCGGCTGGACGCCGTCCGCCGCGACGCGATGCTGACCAACGTCATGACCTACTGGCTCAACGGCACCGCGGGCTCATCGGCGCGCTACTACTACGAAGGCGCCGCTACCTGGGGCAAGCCGGAACCCGCCACCGCCGTGCCGGTCGCCGTCGCGGTCATGCCCCGTGATATCGGGGCCCCGATCCGCCGCCTCGCCGAACAGAATCACCACATCGTGCGCTGGACCGAGTTCGACCGCGGCGGCCACTTCGCCGCCATGGAAGAACCCGACCTCATCATCGACGACCTGCGCGCGACGTTGCGCGACTACCGCGAGTAGGCGGTCGTCCGGCACGGAGCCGCGTGGAACGTCGGCGGGTCAGTGTTCCCGGAGCAGTGCCCCCGCTCCTTCGGCAACCCGATCGTCGAGTCCGTGTTCGCGCAGGGCATGCCACAGGGTGGCGGCGTTGATCGCGACGACCGGCTTACCGAGTTCGGCCTCCAGGCGGTCGGCCTGGGCGACGAAGGACAGGTTGGTGCCCACCTGGACGATGGCATCGGCCTCGGCGCTGTCGATTTCGGCGACGACTTCGCCGATGCGTTCGGCGTCGACGCGGGCGATCTGCTGGGCGGTCGGGCAGCGCAATCCCGTGATCGCGGTGACCTCGAATCCGGCCTCGGTGAAGAAGCGGGCGACTTCTTTGTCGGCGATCGGCTGGTAGGGGGAGAAGACCGCGATGCGGCGGCACGCGAGTTCGCGCAACGCCGCGCGGCAGGCCGATGCGCCGGTGGTGACCGGTAGTCCGGTGCGTTGGCGCAGCCGTTGTTCGAAGGATTCGTTTCCGGCGACGCCGCCCCAGAATGTTTCCGCGGACATGCCCATGACCATGCGGTCGGGTTCGGCGGTGAGCACATCGCGCACCGCGGTATCGATGGAGGCGCGGATCTGGACGAGGAGGGCTTGGAAGTCCTCGTCGTTGCCCATGACCGGGTTCGGGATGTACATCGAGCCGGCACGGTAGCTGATACCCGGCAGGCCGGCCCGCCAATAGTCGTGTTCGACAACGGTATTCGTGCTCGGCACGATCACTCCGAATACCGCTCGGGTGCCGACGGCGTTGGTCATGGTGCGGACTCCTCGAAGTGGTGGGTGCGGGCCAGTGCGTGGTCGACGGCGCGGTGGGCGCGCTCGCGATCGATGGGATGGTCCAGCAGCAGCGCGTCGACCAGCAGCGGCGAGACGATCGTGGTCGCCGCTTCCTCGATGTAGGCGTCGTCGGTGGTGCCGTGTGCGCGGAAGGCCGCGTGGAACGGCGTGAGCAGATCGCTGACGTAGCGGCGTCGCAACTCGGCGCAGGAGGGATCGGTGGCCGATGCGGTGACCAGGGCCCGCAGGAAGGCGGCAACGGGCTTGTCGCGCAGGCGATCACACAGTCCGTCCACTTCGGCGTGCAGATCGGCGGCGAGGTCGCCGGTGGGCCGGACCGGGGGATGTGGGGCGACGGCGATGAGCGCGGCGAGGAAGTCGCGCGGCATGGGCCAGTGGCGGTAGACGGTGGATCGTGCCACCCCCGTGACGGCGTGCAGCCGCGCCGGAGTCAGCGCGGCGGCGCCCTCGGTGAGGAGTAGCTCGAGGGCGGCGGTGAGCACGATCTCCTCGGTCTCGGCGGCGGGGCCTGCGGGGCGTCCGGGTCTGGTCACGAAATTAACGATACATCTTGTATCCAAAAATAATAATTGCTACGTTCCGTAGTGGAAAAGCGCGCAGCCCACGAGGAGAACGCCATGCGACCCCATGTCGAACTGATCGACGAACAAGATCTGATCTGGCACAACGCCGAGTTCCAGCACGCCACGGGCACCGCCGAACAGCGCAACCTCAGCTACGACGAGGAGGACGGTTCGGCCTCGCTGAAGGTGCGGTTCACCAGCGAATGGTCTCGGCCCGCCGGTGTGCACCACGCCGAGACCGAATGGTTCGTGTTGTCGGGCAGTGTGCGGATCGGTGACACCGAGCTCGGGCCGCAGGGGTACTGGCACGCGCCGATCGGCGTGTGGACCCCGGCGATCGCGGTGACCGAGGGCACCGAGATCCTGCTGTTCCGGGAAGGCGGGGATTGGCATTTCGATCCGGCGCGGACCGATCGCGACTTCGTCCGTCCCGATCAGGAACTCATCGTCCTGCGCACCGCCGAGATGCCCTGGATCGACGTCAAGGACGGCAGTCCGATGCGGTTCGATCTGGGGGGCACGCCGGTGCCCGGTCTGTACATCAAACTGCTGCACCGGGACGTGACAACCGGGTTCTACACCCGCCTGATCAAGGCCAAGCCGGGCTGGCGGGAAGTGCCGCTGGCGCATCATCCGTGCAGCGAGGAGGCGTACTGCCTCGACGGCGGATTCGAGTACAACTACGGAAAGATGTGGCCGGGAACGTATTTCTGGCGTCCCGCGCTGATTCGTCACGGCGATTTCACCGCCGACGCCGAGAGCGGCTGCACGTGGCTGCTGCGATCCGACGCCGATCTCGTCGACTGGTACACCGACAACGCGCGGGTCGTCATGGTCGGTGACGCCACCAACTGGGGCGAGGACTATCCGCAGAGTTCGGCGCCGGCCTTCGTCCAGCCGGTGCGCTCCCGATCCATCGGTCCCATGGTCGATCCCGCTCGTCAGTAGTCCGCCGAGTTCGTGCCCGGCGCCGGCCGTCCACCGCCATCGGTATGACGCTGCCGCTGGGTGCGGTCGGTCCGGCAGGCCGAATAAGTTTCCCAATGCGAAACATTCCGTCCACCTGAAGCATTGACTAACAGCTGATTCGGCTGAAACGATCGTGAAGCGGAACTGGAGTTTCGCTCAGTGAAACGGAGGGTACGTGTCGACGATCGATCTGCTGATCCGGAATGCTCGTGTTGTGCGTCCGGGTAATCACACCCTCGATGTTCCGCCGCCGATCGATATCGCGGTATCGGATGGCAAGATCAGCGCCCTCGGCGAGGATCTGCCGGTGTCGGGGGCGAGCCGGGTCGTGGACGCCGCGGGTTTGCTCGCTTTCCCCGGGGTGGTCGACGGCCACCAGCACTGGGGGATCTATCGGGGGCTGGCCGAGGACACCGACAGTGAGAGCCGCGCGTGCGCGCAGGGCGGCGTCACCACCTCGCTCACCTATATGCGGACCGGGCAGTACTACCTGAACAGGGGTGGGTCGTACCGGGATTTCGTGCCGATCGCGCTGGACGCGATGGCGGGCCGGTCGTTCGTCGACCACGCGCTGCACCTGGCTCCGATGTCCGCCGAGCATATTGCCGAAATTCCCTCGCTGGTAGAGGAATTCGGCGTCACCTCGTTCAAGATCTTCATGTTCTACGGTGGGCACGGACTGCACGGGCGCTCCGACGATCAGGCCGAGTTCCTGATGCTCGGTCCTGGCGAACGCTACGATCTGGCCCACTTCGAATTCGTCATGCGCGCCCTCGCGCAGGCCCGCGAGCGCTACGGCGATCGGATCTCGCTGTCGTTGCACTGCGAGACTGCCGAGATCATGGCCGCCTACACCGAAATGGTCGAGCGGGAGGGCACACTCAGCGGCCTGCGCGCCTACAGCGCCTCGCGCCCAGCGCATTCCGAGGGACTGGCGATCACCATGGCCTCCTACCTCGCCCACGAGACCGGACTCGCAGGTATCAACCTGCTGCATCTGTCCTCGGCCAAGGCCGTCGACGCGGCGCTGACGATGGCATCGGCCTTCCCCGAGGTGGATTTCCGGCGCGAGGTGACCATCGGTCATCTGCTGGCCGATGTGGATACCGCGCACGGAATCGGCGGCAAGGTCAACCCACCACTGCGCGAACGCGACGATGTCGAAGCGCTGTGGCGGCACCTGCTGGCGGGAGATATCGATTGGGTGGTCAGCGATCACGCCTGCTGTCGCGACGAACAGAAATTCGGGGGCGATCGCGAGGACGTCTTCGCGGCCAGGTCCGGCTTCGGCGGCGCGGAATATCTGCTGCCCGGTCTGGTGGGGGAGGGGCTCGAACGCGGGCTGGCGCTGTCGCGGATCGCGGAACTCATCTCGTGGAATCCGGCGCGTCGCTACGGATTGACCACGAAGGGCGATATCGCCGTCGGATTCGACGCCGATATCGCGCTGGTCGACCCCGACGCGCGGTGGACCGTGCGTGCCGCCGATTCCGAATCCGCCCAGGAATACACGCCTTTCGAAGGTTTCGAGATGAGTGCCAGGGTGACCGACGTCTTCCTGCGCGGGCACCAGATCTTCGGTGGCGGCCGGGTGCTCGGCGATCCACAGGGCAGCTACCTGCGCCGCTATCAGGTGTGATCGGTGCGGGCCGTGCGCCCCCAGAAGAAGACCGTGGGCGACCCCGTCGTGCGCCCGTGGCGGGTTTTCGTCGCGACAAGCATCGGCGTCATCGCGGCGGCGGCGCCGTCGGTCACATGATTGCCCCGAGCGAAGAGGATGGTCAGCCATGTCCGTCGATGATTCCGTGATTTCCCAGGCGGTGCCGAATCCCGAAGCCGAGCCGTCCGCGCGATCCGGCCTGGCCGCCGATTACGCCCACGCGGGATTCGGCGGCGAACTCGAGCCGGGAACGCGGCCCGCCCTCGTCCTCGTCGATCCCGCACGGGCCTACATCGACCCCGAATGTTCGCTGTATGCCGGGGTGGAAGAGTCCGTCGCGGCGATGCGGACCGTTCTGGACACCGCGCGGCGAGTCGGTATCCCGGTGGTCGTGACCGAGGTCAGGTTGCGCGCCGATGGCGCGGACGCGGGGGTTTTCTTCCGCAAGGTGAGCAGTCTGCGTGCCTTCTGCGAGGGCAGCCCGTACGCCGAATTCATCGACGGCCTCGCGCCACTGGCGGACGAACTGCGGTTGACCAAGAAGTACGCGAGCGCCTTCTTCGGAACCACGCTGCACTCGTATCTGAACGCGTCGCGCGTCGATACGGTGCTGATCGCCGGATTGTCGACGAGTGGCTGCATCCGCGCCACCGCCCTGGACGCCATGCAGCACGGGTTCATTCCGATCGTGGTCCGCGACGCGGTCGGCGATCGCGATCCCGCGGTGCATGCCGCGAATCTGTTCGATATCAGCCAGAAGATGGCGGAGGTCTGGGATCTGGCGCGGGCGCTGGACTATCTCGCCGCCCTCGCCGGTCCGCCCGATCCGGCCTGAATTTCGCCGCACGCGTCGGTAGCATATGAGTCGAATCCCCGAGGAGGTACGAGCACCTCGGGGATTCGGTTCATCTCACGCGCTGCGTTTGCGCCGAAGCGCCACCAGCAATGCCGCGGCGGCGAGTACGACGACCAACGCGACCACACCGACGATCATCATGGTGGAGTTCGAGTCGTCCTCCTCTGCGGCTTCCGTCGCAGGCGCGGCGGCCGGCTGGGGCTCGGCGCTTCCCAGGGTCAACGGCACCGACGCGATGATGGCGCCGGGGTTGGTCAGGCTGGTCACCGCGATGACGCAGGTGCCCGCGGCGCTCGTGCAATCGGCGCCCGCGACATCGGCGGCGATGATGATCGAACTTTTCCCGGCGTTGGGCTTCCACACACCGGCGGCATCGGCAGCACCCATCAGCGCGCCCGGCAGGTTGCAGTCGGTCGGGGCGACCATGACCGATTTGCATTGACCGACCGCGACCATCGCCAGGTTCGCGGGAAGACCCTCCACGGACACGGTGATCGATTGTCCGGGTTTCGCGCCGGTGGCGGGGTCGAGCCGCAGGGCGGGATCGGCGGAGGCCACCGGACTCAGCGCGAGCAGACCCGCGGCGAGTGCGAATACCGCGCCGATGCGCAATCCCATCACTGTCATCTCGCGCACCTATCCGAAACTCAGGGGAACGGTAGCCAGGATGGCGCCGGGGTTGTTGAGGCTGGTGACCCCGATGATGCAGGCGCCCGCCGCCGCGGTGCAGTCCACGCCGCCGATGGCGCCGGCCAGCGTGATCGAACCCTCGGAGCTGCCGATGAAAGTGCCGCCCAGATTACAGTCGGAAGGTCCGGCTACTCGCGCCTTGCACTGACCGATCGCCACCGAGCTGATGTCTCCGTCGTAACCACTCAGGGATACGTAAACAGACTGGCCCGCCGAAAGCCCGCTGCTCTGGCTGACCGAGAGGTAGGGGCTTGCTGTCGCGATCGCAGTCGCACCGAGTGCGGCGGCGCAGGTGGCCGCGGCGACGACGCCGAATCGAATGTTGACGAGTTTCATTTTTCCTCCTGGGTTTTCACAAGAGCCGCGGGTCTGGCTATCGCCAGTCCCGCGACGATCAACAGCAGCGCGGCGGTGGCGAACCACAGCGGCGCCGACGGTCCCGACACGTCTTCGGTGCTCGCGCTCACGGCGACGGGCGCCCGTGCGGTGCCGCCGTGGAACTGGGTTCCGGCGAAACCGATCAGAACCTCGACGGAATTGGCCGCTCTGATCGAATCCGGTTCGGTGCCGGGTAACGGCCCCGCCGCGATCACGCATTGCTGGTGGGCGCAGTCGATGTCGCGGAACTTGGACCGGGTGGTCAGCGTGAGTTCCGGGAAGGTGCCGTCGGCGCCGATATTGACGAAGGTCGCGCCGCCTTCGAGATCACAATCGGTGAGCCCGTTGGCGTAACCCTGTTTGCACAGGCCGATCGCGACGGCCGAGAGGCCGGGCCGGAAGCCCGTGCCGCGGACGGTGACCCGCTGCCCCTCCTGCAGATTGTCGTCGGCGCCGATGTGCAGAGCCGCGCCGTCGAGAGGTGCCGTGCGGCCGGTGATCGGAGCGGCGAGGACGCCCGCGCTGATCACCGGCGCGAGGACGGCGAGGCGCAGCAGTGTGCGAGGCGAAATGGTCACGAGTGGTCTCCTTCCGATACGGCGGTACTGTGCCGCGGCTTCGACGCGGCGATCGTCGACACCGCGGTGATCGCTAGGATCGGCACGGCCACGAGCGTCAGCGCCGTGCCCGCGCTGAATACTTCGGCGAGGGATTCGCCCGTCCCGTATCCGGCCACGGCGCCGAGGCCGCCGACGCAGACGGCGATGGCGGTCGGCCGTGCCGTCGCGTGCGCGGCGGATCTATCCAGTTCGACCACCGCGCGGGCGGTGGCGGCCACAGTGACCGCGAGTCCGACCGCTGTGGTCGCCGATCCCGGCCCGACCGAGGCGAGTAGCGGACCACCGGCGGCGATAACCAGCAGTAGCGAGACGGAAACCGGCCGAAGCGGGACGAGGACAGCCACCAGCGCCGCCACCGCCGCGACGCCGACTATCGGCATCTGGTCCTCGCCGAGGACTTCCCAGCGGAGCAAGAGCAGATGCAGTGTGGGAGTGATGGTCGCGCCCACCGCGAATCCGGCCGCGCCGTATCCGAGTAATGCCGGACGGTGCGGCGCCACGGGACCGGTCACCGATCGCGCGGGCCCGGGATTCATCGCGAGCGGCACCGCGAGGACGCCGAATCCGGCCGCCACCACCCCCGCCGCCATCAGGCCCGACATCGGGTCGGTATAGAAGATTCGGGCCAGCGCCGCCGAGGTGAGCAGTCCGAGCCAGGTCATGGCATGGCGTGAGTTGCGGGCGTTCGCGCCGAGTTCGGCGAAATATATTCGGCCGGTGGTGTAGACGACGCCGGTGAGCGCGCCCGCCACCAGCACGCCGGCGCAGAACAGGATCGGTCCCGTCGCGGCCGCCGCGACGATCAGGGCGGCGCCCGCGCCGAGGGCGGACCACGCGCCCGCGTGCGCCGAGGTGCGACGCAGCAGTCGGGGCGCGGCGAGTGCGGTGAGGCATCCGAGCAGCGCCGCGGTAACGGCGATATAACCGCTGACCGCTCCGGGCGCGCCGATGACTCCGCCGATCGGCTTGGACATCAGTATCAGCTGCCCACCCCCCACCGGTACCGTCACCGCCGCGCCCGCGGCGAGCGACCACGCGAGCAGGGCCTCGGATCGTGCGGGGGTGGTGTCGGAGTCCGATGCCGCGGCCTGCGCGGTCGGGTCGGTCGAGTGCTGAACAGTGGTTTGCTCGGACACCTTATCTCCCGTCGTGTTTCGCTATGAGAAACATAGTTTCTCACATGGGCTATTGAATACGTGGCGGAGTGAAAGTGTCAATGTGTGAAAACGTCCAGAAACACGAACGTTTCATCGGATTTGTTCAATTCGCTCGGAGAACAAACGTTTCCCTTGTAATCTGTCCGCTCGATCGCGTCGCCGAGAGTTCGCTCACCTCCGGCGGGCCAAGCCTGGCACCGTTTTTCGGCGGGAGCACGGTGGCGCGTGCGAATCAGTTCGGGCGCAGAATCTGTGCGCGCGGCGCCGCCGCGACCTGGCGCAGCGCGGCGTCGGGATAGAACTCGGCGGTGGTCGCGCCCGACAGGTAGTCATCGGCCCAGCCGAGTGCGAGGAGGTCGAGTTCGGACACGTTCGCGGCCTGCGGCACTCCGCACAGCAGGGTGCCGAGCGTATCGGAACTGGCTCCTTCGCCATCGGTGTGCACACCGGAGGTGAGTCGTACGCCGAGGAATGGGCGGTGCAGATACTGCTGCAGCGCCATGGTCCCGGTGCCGAAGCTGTTACACCAGGACGGCGCGGCGGAGATCGCCAGGATGGGCAGGCCGGTGCGGTCCAGACTGATCAGGGACGGTTCAGTGTTGTTGTCGACGAACGACTTCACCGGATCGAGCAGCACCAGCCCGCTCAGACCCGTCCACGCGTCGGGGTGGGCGGTCCGAATCCGGTCCGCGACATAGGTGACGGCCTCCGCGCCCGCCGAATGGCCGATGAAGATCATCTGTCGCGGCATGGCGATCGGCGCGTGCCCGGAATCGTCGACCGCCTCGGCCAGGCTCAGACCCAGTGTGCTGGTCGGATCGGTCGCGGTGCCGAACAGGTGGGCCACATTGTCGAGGAAACCTCGGTTGCCGGTGAGGTTCTGCAGGGTGCAGCCGTCGAGGTCCATGAACGGCAGCGCGGGGGTGAACACGAGATAGCCCGCATCGGCGAAATGGGTCGCCAGATCGGCGACATTGGTATTGGTACGGGCGAATCCGTGTTGGAGCCACACCAGGCCCCGTGGCGGTCCGGCCGGGAGGAACCAGTCCGACGGCTGGTGCAGAACGGAAGTCCCGCAGGGGATATCGACCGATTGGGTGGTATGCGTGACGGGCCCCGCGTGCGCTGTCGCCGGGGCGAAGAACGTCGCCCCGGCGGCAGCAGTGGCGGCGATCAGGGATGGTAGTCGAAGACTCATCGTGCGCTCCTGCGGTGACTCGGGCTGTTTCCTCGAGCGGAATGGCGTTTCTCTGGACTAATTAGTGGTCACCCTCGCGCCGGTGTCAATGGGATGGGTGTCTCGACACCCTTCTGACCTGCTGAAATTCGATGGAACCCCCGAAAGAGTTTGCAGTGAGGAAACAGTGTTGCCATATTCGGCCACGTCGAGGCCGGTCGGACCCGGTTGGGAATCCGACTGGCGGTGGCGCGCGCGATACGTCAGAGTGGATACCCTGTTTCCTTTCTGCATGGGATGAGGGCTATCGATGCGCTACGTGATCATCGGCTGCGGCAACGTCGGCATGGAACTGGCTCGGCGGTGGACGAGCGAAGGTCACAGCGTCGTCGGGACAACCACCTCGCCCGATCGCACGGCCGAACTGACCGCCGTGTGCACCGAGGTCACGGTGCTGCGCGGCAGCGACCGCGACGCGGTCGGCCGCGCCGTCGACGGCGCCGACGCGGTGGTATTGACTGTCTCGCCGCGGATCTCGCGATCCTTCGACCCCGCCCAGCGCATCGCCGAGTACGCCGACACGCTGACCGCGAGCGCCCGCACCGCCGCCGCCCTGCACCCCCGCGTGGTCTTCACCGGTTCGATATCGGTCTACGGCACGGGCCGTGGCGATCTCGTCGACGAGGACACCCCCGTCACAGCCGACGACGATGCCTCACCCCGCGAGTTCGCCGCCGCCGAAGCCGCCGTCACGGCGACTCCGGGCGGGGCGGCCCTGCGCATCCCGGACGTGTACGGGCACCCGCGCGATATCGACTACCCCTCCCGGGTCAGGATGGCGCACGAGTTGCTCGGCGGCAGCGTCCCGTTCTCGGCCGAATCCCTGCTCCACCGCATCGACTACCGGGACGCCGCCGCGGCGCTGGCGTTCCTCGTCGAGCACGGGCTGACCGGCGTCTACAACGCGGTCCCCGACGACCGCGTCGCGCCGACCAACGAACAGGCATTCGGCGAGATCTGCGCGGAGCTCGGCTTGCCCCCCTTGATATTTCGCGGCGAGATCAGAACGCCGGTCGTGCCGGTGAGTTCGGCTCGGCTGCGGGCCGCCGGCTTCGCGTTCCAGCACTGAGTGCCCGGCCGAGGATCCGGCCGAAGGCGAGCGCGGGCGTCAGGCACATGCCGGAGCAGAACGCGTTGCCGTTCACCGCGGCGGAACCGATGACCTCGCCCACCGCGTACAGGCCATCGATCGCCGTGCCGTCCGGGCGGCGCACCCGCAGTCGGGCGTCCACATCGAGGCCGGCGAAGGTGATGAGTGTGACCGGGTGGTTCTCGATCGCGTAGAACGGCGGCTCGGCGATCGGTGCGGGCAGATGCGTGCGTCCGAAGTCGGAGTCGGCTCCCCGCGCGACGAAGCCGTTGTAGCGGGCGACGGACGCGGCGAGCCCCTCGGGAGCTATCCCGGCGGCGCGGGCCAGATCCGGCAGCGACGCGGCGCGGTGCACACCGCGCCGCCTGCCGCAGGCCGCGTCCAGATCCCTTGGGCTCCATCCGTGCACCATCGGACGCGACTCGCGGGCGGCGCGGGCGTCGAACACCATCCAGAACGTCATGCGGTCGATCGTCGTCATGGCGCGTTCCTTGCGGTCGATACTCGGCTCGTCCTCGGCGGTCCAGCGTGCCCCGTCGCGGTCGACGTAGATCTCCCACGGCGGGCGTTCGGGGGCGATCAGTTGGGGCCGGTGCCGCCAGTCCACGCGCAGGTCGCCGCCTTCGGGCGGCAATCCGCCGAAGGTCGGGAGATACCGGCCGAGCCCCTGTAACCCGGCGCCTACGGCCAGACCCATGCGCAGGCCGTCGCCGGTGGAGGTCGGGGCCGCCGACGTGGTCAGCGGCGCGCCTTCCAGTTCGGCGAAAAGTTCTGGTTCGTAACCGAATCCGCCGGTGGCCAGGACGACCGCCGGCGCGTGCAGTGGGCGCCCCGACTCGTCCTCGACACCGATGACGACGCCGTCGGCGCACAGCAGGGCGGCGACCCGCACCCCGCATTCCACGGTGACGGCGCCGCTCGCGGTGTGCGGCGCCAGTAGTCGGCGAAGCACCTCGAGAATCGCGGGGCCGCCGGGTACTTCGGGGGCGTGCACGGTGCGCGGGGTGCGGTACTGCTCGTGGCCGTGCACGATCCGGGGAGTCGACGGATCGATGTCGAATCCGGCCTCCAGCAACCACTCCAGCGCCGCGGGCTGTTCCCGCAGCGACAGCAGGGTCAGATCCTCGCGTCCGGCCCCGCGGCTGATCCGTCGCACATCGGCCCAGTGCGCCTCGACGTCGTCATCGATCCCAGCGGCCCGCTGCGCGGAGAAACCCCCGGCCGACAGGTGGCCGCCGGAGTAGGGCAGCGCGCCGCCGATGTCGTCGGCCTTCTCCAGCAACAGCACCCTGGCGCCGCCCTCGGCCGCGGCGATCGCACAGGCGATCCCGCCGGGCCCGGCGCCGACCACGATCAGGTCCACCGCCACCTCCATATTTCTCGGTCGAAAAGGTGCCCCGACGGGGACGGAGGGCGGCGATGCCCCGGTATCCGCTGCCCGCTCCGAGGGGCGGCGGGCGGTCAGTAGTCCCGCAACAACATGCCAGCGCCGTCGACGCGATCGGTGATCCCGTTGTCGCGCAACGCCATCCACCAGGTGGCCGCATTGATCGCGATGACCGGCTTGCCCAGCCAGCGTTCGGCCTCATCGGCGAGGCGCACCATCGAGAGGTTGGTGCCGCACTGCACGATCGCGTCGATGTCGTCACCGTCGACCTCGAGTACCGCGGCGCGCAAGGCGTCCTCGGTGACATGGGCGATCGACACCGCGGTCGGGCAGCGCAGGCCCTTGATGGCGGTCACGTCGAAACCGAGTTCGCCGAAGAAGCGCACCACATTGGCGTCGCCGACCGGCTGATACGGCGTCACCACGGCGATCCGGCGCGCGCCGAACATCTCCAGGGCGCGACGGCACGCCTCGGCCCCGGTAGCGACTTCGAGCCCGGTGAGACCCTCGATCTGCTCGACGAATCGCTTATTGCCCGCCACGCCCTCCCAGAAGGTTTCCGCGGACATGCCCATCACCATGTAATCCGGTTCGCAAGTCAGCACCCGTTCACAGGTGGCCGCCATTTCGGCGCGGATCTGGTCGAGCAGACGGCCCATGCCCTCGTCGTCGTTCATATTCTGATCGCGAATATGGATTCGGCCGAAATGCGCGGTCACGCCCGGTACGCCCATTCGGGCGAAATCCGGTTCGACCACGGTGTTCGTCGACGGCGCCAGTACTCCGAATTTGCGGCGCCAGCCAAGCACGTCGGGCACGGAGGTCTCCTCTGTTCGGTGTGCGCTGTTCAGGCGCTGGTCGGTATGTCGTTCGTGGCGAACAGATCTCGGCGGCGCACCGGGGCCAGCGCGAATCGCGCGGCGATCTTGGGGGTGGTGAGCCAGCGCACGTGTGCGCCGTTGCGGGTCTGCGAAACCGCCTTCTCGGCCAGCCATGGCGTCACGGTTTCGACGCGGTCGGCGAGGATGTTCATGATCTTTCGCACCTTGCCCAATTCGTCCTCGGAGTAGCCGTGGGTGAGCAGGTCGGTCACGACCATGCCTGGACTGAGCCGTCCGACCGAAACACCTTCGGGCACCTCCTTGGCGAGCGCCTGGGTGAGATAGGTGACGGCGCGTTTGGACGCCCCGTACAGGCCCAGACCCGTGACGATGCGTCCGTCGCTGCCGAGACCCTCCATATTCCACACGTGCCCGCCGCCCGCCGCGGCCATCCCGGTGATCGCGACGGCCGAACCGTGCATCGCGCCGAGGAGATTGGTCGATACCACGGCCTCGGCGGTGTGTGCGCTGAGCTCCCACGCTCCGGTGCGGTCGTGTGAGATTCCGGCATTGTTGATCCAGATGTCGATTCCGCCGAATCGCTCACAGCCCGCATCCCAGAATTTCTGGAGCTGATCGCGGTCGGTCACATCGGCGGCCACGACCAGCGCGTCGGGCAGTTCGGTGCGCACCCGCTCGATGCGGCCGGGGTCGGTGCCGCAGACCGCGACCTGATGCCCGGCGTCGAGCAGCGCGCGAGCGAGGCCGAGGCCGATGCCCCTGGTGCCGCCGGTGATCGCCACCGTTTTCACGCCCGCCGCTGTCACGAGCGATCCAGAATGCCGTGCACCACCGTGGCGAGGCGGTTGTGCTCGAAGAGTTGGTAGACCACCGCGATGCGGGTGCCTGCGCCCATTCCCGGTTCGGCGTCCATGATGAATTCCCTGCCCTGTATCCGTTTTCCGTCGGTGAAATGCACCAGCGGGTAATTGGCGCGCCCGTACGCGGTCGCGTTGCCCCAACCGTCGGGACCTTCGTAGAACAGTCGGGCGCCGTCACGGCGTGCCACCGTGCGGTAGCTGTAGTCGATCGCCCCGGACCAGGTGACCGTGTGAGTGGCCGACAGCAGATTCACCGGGTCGATCGCGAGGTCGACGCGCACCGTGCCCGCCGGACGCTGATCGGCGCCCCACACCTCGCATTCGCCGGAATACACGCTGGGATCCTTGGAAGGCAAAATGAAAGTGACGGTACCGCAGCGTGTTTCGTGCTCGAGGTGGTCATCGACCAGTTCCGGGACGCGGGTGTAGAGGCCGTTGAACACCCCGACCATCGCGGGCCCCTGCCGCAACACCGACGAATACACCTGGGTGTCGTCGATGGTCTGATTCCAGGTGTTCAGGCTGACCTGCCAGCCGGGTCCGTAATAGTGGGCGTCGACGAAACTGCCGTAGGGCTGGCCCGATCCGAAGAAATCCGGTCCGGTGTAGAGCCGGTCGGCGTCGGAATCGCGCACACCGAAGGCGAACGGAGCCGCCAGCGCGAACCGTCCGGCCAATTCGCCGCCGCCCTGGATGCCGCCGTCCATGTAATAGGTGGTGACGCCGTCGTGGAAGACCGAAGAGCGGCGGATATCCTCGAATCCGCGCCAGGTGCCGTGCGCGTCGAACAGTGACGGTCGGCCCACCCACTCGCCCGCGATGCGTTGCTGCCAGGCGCTCGGCTCGACCGCGGTGCTCATGCGAGCAGCTCCCCGCGAACCAGTTCGGATTGCTCGGCCCCGATCAGGCGTGTCACCTGCTCCCACACCGGATCGACGCGGGGATCGAACAGATTGGCCCGGCTGGCCCGGTCGCGACCGGGCAGATCGGCGTCCACCGCGCCGATGCCCTTGTCCACCAGGGTCAGCCAGTGTTCCAGGTAGCGGTCGACGGTGTCGCCCAGCGCGCTGAAAGCCTCGGGTGCGGCCCGGCACACCAGCATCCACGGCGACATCATGGCCCGCTGACGTGGGCCGATTGCGGCAGGTGAAATGCCATCGATCGACCATGCCGTTTCGAGTAACGGTGTGAGCGGAGTGAACACCTCGTCGAGATAGTCCAGATGCACCGCGAGGTCGGCCCGAGGGACGAGGTCGAGATGCAGCGCGTGGAAGTCCGCCGAGGCGACCGCGTCCACGGTGAAATGCGGTATCGCCGAATCGCTTATAGTGAAGGCGAAGATCATGTGGCTGTCCAGGCCGATCTGGGGCACCACCAGGGAGACCGCGACGATCTTGTCGATCGGCCCGCCGCGCAGCACACGCAGCCTGCCGACGGGGTCGGGGGACATCGCACTGCTCAAGGGCACGTCCTCGGTCACGGACGAGCCGAGGGCGTCGGACAAGGTGGCAAGGACGCGGTCACTGAGCGCGGTGGGCAGGCTCATCGGGCAGTACCTCCGGTGCGGGCCTTGTGCACCCACGCACTGGCCAATTCGGGATTGTCGAGTCGGGCGGGTGAGGGGATGACGGTGGCGTTGCGGCGCGGGCCCTCGGTGGTGATGATGTCGTCGCCGCCGACCCACCAGCCGTCCTTGATCAGCTGGGAACGCCTGCGGCGGTAGGCGACCTGGAGTCCGTCGCTGCGCACGTGGAGTTCGTCGGCGAGGTCGAAGGGCAGCAGTTCGGGCCGCTGCGCCTCTACCACAGGGCGATCCTGCAACAGGATCTTCTCGATGCGTTTGCGGGCATTGTCGTCCGCCCACCCGCCGGTGAAGAAATTGCGGTAGCCGAGGATCTTGATCAGGGTGCGGTCCTGGGATACCGGAATGTTGAAGTCGTAGAGAATCATGTCGCCGATCGGCAGGCGCACATGCAACTTCACCACATTGGGCAGGTACCAGCCGTTGGTGACGACGACGTGTTCCGGGCGCGGTCGGCGCTTGGCCAGCAGGCCCCACAGTCCCTTCGGCATCGGTGGGCTCATCTTGATATCGGCTTCCGCGGACCAATCGTCGGAACGAATCGTGAAATTGGGGATCTCGGGTTTGTCGGGGTTGCCGAAAGCGGTGCCGTGCACGAACGGGGTGTGCGAGGCGTCCACTGCGTTCTCGAAGGCTCGTTCGTAGTTGGCGTTCATCTCCATCTCGACGTGCACCACCCGGAAGTCGGGGTCGTCGTGTTGGGGGATGACGGGCAGCGGTGGCCGCTTGTCCTCGGGCAGGTCGCCGAGGAAGGCCCACACCATGCCGTAGCGTTCGACGGTCGGATAGGCGTCCACCCTGGCCTTGCGCGGAATAACGCGCTCCTCGGCATTGGCCGGGATCTTCATACACGCGCCGTCCGGGTTGTACTGCCAACCGTGATAGGGGCAGACGATGCGGTCACCGACCAGGGTGCCCTGCGCCAGCGAACCGCCCCGGTGGACGCAGAGGTCCGACAGGCAGACCGCGGTGCCGGATTGGTCGCGGTAGAGCACGAGTTCCTGGCCCAGACAGGTCACCCGGGCGGGTTTGCGGCCGACTCGCTCCGCGAATTCCAGTGCGTACCAGAAGTTCTTCATCATAACTGTCGCTCCTATCGGTGGTACAGGACGACGCGGTCGTCGAGCGGGGAGGCGTCGTCGAATGCGGAGAGTTCGGTCCGCGCGTGCGCCGAATCCACCACGTGGGTGCGCAGGAACAGCGAGGTCAGCCGGGAGAAAAGGGGTAGCGCATCGGTGTCGGCCGGTCCGTCGAGGAAGGCGCGAGCGGCCGTCGGATCCGCGTCGGCGATGCCGAAATGATTGGCGCCCTTGATGATCGCCAGCAGGTTGGCGCCGGCGGGCAAGGCCTCTTCGAAGGTCCTGGTGACCGGGTCCCGCCGCTGTTCGCCCTCCTCGCCGTAGCGGTCGGCGCTGCCCATGATGACGCCGTCGTTGGTGCCGACCCCCAGCAAGACCGGGCAGTCGACCTGGGCGGGGAGCACCGTGCCGGGAGCCCAGCCGAGCATCGTCGCGACCATATTGTGCGCCCCCCAGGCGAAGACCGCCGAAATCCAGGGGAAGAACTTGGCCGATTGCATGGCGACGGTTCCGCCCGCGGAATGCCCGCCGAGTGCGACCCTGGTCGGATCCAACGCCCCCGCCAACGGCCCATCGGCATTCAGCTCGGCCAGCGACGACAGGATGGCGCCGATCGTCGGGCAGGTGGGTGCGCTGCCGTAGGTGTCGGGACGCGCGGCGGCGAGGTCGACGCCGGGCGTCAGACCGAACTGGCCGCCGAAGAGTTCGGCGACCCGGTCGAAAGTGATGACGACGAAACCGCTTTCGGCGATGGCGGTGGCATAGCGACGATACGAGTCCTGGCCGACATTCACCCCGGACAGGAACACCACCACCGGGTACGGCGCGCCCGCGGGGTCCGCGCCGAAGACGCCGGTGAGGCGTTCGACGTCGTCACCGCGCACCTCGGCGGGGTAGTACACCTTCATATGCGCGGTATCGAAGGGCCCTTCGCCGTCGGTGCGCACCGACCACCACAGGGAACGGATGATGCTCATGGATGCGCCCCGGTGGTGCGGGGCCGTCGGCCGGGACAGGAGTGCGGCCCACTCGGGCGGGGCGCGATCATGTGCCGGGCCGGTCGAGGGCGCGGTCGCCGCCCCAGAGCGCGCGGACCAGGCGGTTGGTCAGTTCGGCGCCGAACATGCGCTCGCCCATGACATTCGCCGGATCGCGTTCGGCGATATTGCGCCGGATGGCGAGATCGCGGGCGGCGAGTTCGGCGCGCTGCTCGGCGGGCACGGGTTCGGCCTCGTCCACCCAGCTCAGCCACTGGTCGACGCGGCCTCGCAGGATGGCGGCGACCGTGTCCAGATTGGGGCGGGTCGGCGGGAAGGAATAGCAGTACGCGGTGGGGGACAGGCTCGCCCGGATGAATCCGGTGCGGCTGGTGAACCAGGTGAAATCGGGATGTTCGGTCTTGAACTCGAGCCACGGGGTGTCCTGGTCGAGGTAGTACCTGTCGTAGTAGTCGCCGTCGCCGACCAGGTCGCCGCGGGGAATGGAGTCGACGTAGAACCAGCCCTCGGGCCACAGCAGCAGGGCGATCCCCAGGTGCGGGACCCGCGCCTGGGGCCCGAGCCACAGTGTCAGATGCAGGTTCACGAAACCGCTGCTCGGATCACCGATCCACGAGTGCACCATCCAGTCGACTTCGGGTCCGGTGTAGGCGGCCAGACTTCCGGACGGGCCCGTCGACGCGTCGCCGTACTCTTCGAGATCCTCGGTCGACGGGTCGCGCACCAGCTCGAAACGGTGGGCCAGCCGCTCTTTCAGTTCGGTGAGCAGGGCCCGCCATTCGATGAAGGTGTCGGTCACATCGGCACGCGGATTCTCGTCGACCATCTGCTCGACGTGTTGGAGCGTTTCGCTCACCTGTCACTCCGTTCCTGTCGTTGTGCTGGCGAGCGGCCTGCGGGGGCGCCCGTCCACGAGATTGGTGCCTTTGGAGACGTTGCGGTTCACCGCTTGCGCCGGCCGGATGGTGCCGCTCAGGCTGAGCGAACCGGCGACCGTCTCGCTCACCACGGGATGGCTGATGACGCCGGTGAACGGTCCCTGCCACGCGGTCCACAGCGTGAAATCCGGGCTGAGCGCGTAACACGCGCCGCGGAATTCGCCCTCGGCGTCATATCCGGCGGCGACGATGTTCAGGCGGTTTTCCGCCGACCGCTCGGGCAGTCCGAGTCGTAATTCCCACGGCTCGGACGGGGTGTGCGCGACCGCGACGACGTCGGCGTCGGCCACGGCGGCCAGGCGGAAGGTCTCGGGGAAGAGGGCGTCGTCGCCGACCACGATCGCCAGCCTGCCCCACGGCAATTCGAAGATCAGCAGTTCGGCGCCGAGTTCGGTGAGCCAGGGGTGTCTGCCGGTCGCATGCAATTGCGGCTGACGCCCGACGATCCCCTCGGCGTTCACCAGCAGTCCGTGGTTGGCCGCGCCGTCTCGTACCGAGATCACGGCGTGCGCGGACGTATCGGACAACGCCAGGCGCAGGTCGTCGACCGAGACTGCGGCCAACTCGGGAAGCACGATCAGATCGGTCCCGGCGAGTGCGGCCGCACGGACCACCCCGGCATCGGCGGCCACCGCCGCGGCGGTGATGGCGGATGCTCCCGGGCGCGCCGCGCGCGTGGACGGTTCGGCAAGCGGCCCATAGATTTCCGGGCGTCGCGAGGCCAGCAGATCGGTGCCGTCCGGCCGGGTTTTGTCGTCGGCGCGAGTCGCGTCGATATCGGCGACCACGATCGCCTCCCCGGTCGGCGGCGCGATGGCGACGACCGTGCCGTCCGGCGCGACGATCTGGCTCTCACCTGCCCCGTGCAGCCGATCCGCCGGGACGCCGAGTCGGGCGGCGATCTCGGGCAGCTTGTCCTCCGGCAGCAACGGGCCGATCTTGTTCGCGGCGACCACCCACACCTTGTTCTCCGCCGCCCGCACCGGCACGTGCAGACTCGCCTCGTCGATCGCGAAGGAGTTCAGGCTGTTCAACAGGATCTGCGCGCCCCGAACGGCGAGTGAGCGGGTGACCTCGTTGATGACGCCTTCCATGCACGCGTACATCCCGAGGCGCCCGATCGGGGTCTCGATCATGGGTGAGTCCGTCTCGCCCGGGTCGAAGTAGTCGTTCTCCGCGCCCATCAGAACCTGTTTGTCCGATTCGCCGAGCAAGGCGCCGTCCGGGCCGTAGAGCAGGCTCGATGCCGTGGTGCGGCCGTCGTCGCGGGCGAGGCTGACGCCGATCTTCACGTAGATGCTGTGCCGTGCGGCACATTCGGCGATGGCGGTGAGGAATTCGTCACCGATCCGGCAGGCCGCGCGCCGCGCGTGGTCACGATCGGCGTACCAGGATAGGTGGTTACAGAATTCGGGTAGAACGACCAGTTCGGCGCGCGCCTCGGCAGCAGAATCAATGGCGCGCAGGCACGCGCGCAGATTGACCGCCGCATCGGTGCCCGCGGCGAACTGCGCGGACGCGACTCGACTCATGGCATCGTCCTCTTTCCGATACGGAGTATGACATATTGTTTCGTTCCTCGAAACGGTGTTTCCAATTTTCTTGATTCTGTATTGCTGTCGGGGCGCATGTCCAGGTCGGTGACAGGCATTTCATCCGGACGTAACGGGGTGTCGTCGGCGTGGCGCGACCCCGTGCCGTCCGATAGGATCACGTTTCTCTTATCGAAACAGTGTTTCCTTATCGGAGTGTGATCTCGGTGGACAGTTCCTCGTTGCACCACATCGTCTTGATGAAGTTCATCGACAGGTCCGACGCGTCCGAGGCGCGGCGGCGGTTGCTGGAGATGGCGGGCGCGGTGCCGCAGATCCGTTCCATCGCCGTCGAACTCGACGAGGCGGGGACCGCGGTGTCCTACGACCTGTGCATGACGACGGTGCACGACTCGGCCGAAACGTTGAGTGGATACCAGAGTCATCCCGCGCATCTCGAGATCGCGGCATGGCTGAAACCGCGACTGGCGGACCGTGCCGTCGTCGACTATCACCGCTGAACGAACCGCGCGAGCGCGGTGTCGCGTGTGCGTCCCGGATATCGCCGCCGCGCGCACGGTCCGTCAGCCCGCCGGGTAGGCGTTGGCAGCCGAACCGGCGCCGCCACGCCGAAATGCCGCGGGCAGGTGCCGCACGGTGGTCTGCACGTATTCGCGCAATCCCTCCTCGGCGTACTCCCGGCCGAATCCGCTGCCCTTGATCCCGCCGAACGGCGCGCGCAGCGACATACCCGTGCGATTGTGCGTGTTGACGAAGGTGAACCCGGCCTCGACGCGGGCCGCGATCGCGAAGGCGCGATCTTCGTCGGCCGACCATACCGACGCGCCGAGTCCGAGTTCGGAATGGTTCGCCCGGCCGACGACCTCGTCCTCGGTGTCGTAGGTCAGCACCGGCAGCGCGGGGCCGAACTGTTCGAGCCGGACCAGATCGGCGTCGTCGGGCAGCCCGAGTACCAGTGTGGGAGTGACGAAATAGCCCTCGCCTTCGGGCGCGGGCGCCAGCGGGATGAGCAGCCCGCCGCGTCGCGTCGCATCGGCGAGCAGTCCGGCGATGCGATCAGCCGCGCCGCGCGTGACCACGGGGCCGACGGTGACCTCCTGCGCCGTCGGATCGCCGACGATCAGGATGCGCGCCGCCGCGGCACGATACGACTCCACGAACTCTGCGTATCTGCCGCACGGCACGTAGAGGCGTTTGGCGGCCATGCACACCTGTCCCGCCGTCGCGAACGAAGCCAGCACCAGCCGTTCGTAATCGGCGTCGGTCAGCGCGAAATCATCGAGGAAGATCGCCGGATCGTTGCCGCCGAGTTCCAGCAGGATCGGGGTGAGCGCCCGCCCCGCCGCCGCGGCGATACTTCGCCCCGCCGCCTCGCCCCCGGTGAACGCGACCTTACGGACCGACTCGTGCTCGATCAGCGCCAGCACCGTGTCCGGACCACCGTGCACGACGGTGGTCTCCGGCAGGACTTCGGCGACGGCCCGCACGGTCAGCGGGGCCAGCGGGGACGGTTTGAGCACAACGGAATTGCCCGCCGCCAGCGCGGGCGCCAACTTCAGCATGGACAGGATGATCGGCGCGTTCCACGGGGTGATCGCGACGATCACCCCGAACGGCGCCGCCCGGCGCACCAATCGGCCTAGCTCGTCATCGAGCATCGAATCAGCGAGCACCACGGGCGCGTTCGCGCACACCCAGCGCAGATAGGTGACAGCGAAACCGATCTCACCACGGCAATCGGCCACCGGCTTACCGGATTCGCGGGCCAGCAGCAGCGCCAACTCGGGGATGCGGGAGGCCAGTGTGTCGGCCGCCTCGGCCAATACGGTGAGCCGATCGGCCAGCGGGCGGCGCGACCACGAAAGGAACTGTTCGTGCGCGCGCCGCACCACGGTGTCCACGGCCGACGGCTCGGTGACCGGCACCGCGCCGACGATCTGCGCGGGGGCGGCCGGATTCTCGCGTTCGATCCACATCACGGCGCCACGTTCAGCTCAGCGAATCGATCAGGCAGGCGCGGCGCAGATACGCGCGCGACGCGGCCGGATCGGCCGCGAGGGCGCGCAGCCGATCGTGTTCTGCGGCGTCATCGGCGCGCAGCCGGGACCAGTTGTCGTGGCTGGTGCGTTGCACGTGATCCACCGCGACGGTGCGCCGTCGCCGCGCCGCCGCGGTCAGCAGGTCATCCGGCGCGCCTTCCAGCACGTCGGCCAGCGCCGTCGCCATCGCCACCGCGTCGTGGATGCCGCTGTTCATCCCGAGGCCACCGAGTGGATTGTTGACGTGCGCGGCGTCGCCCATCAGCAGCACGCGGCCGATCCGGAACCGGTCGGTCACCCGCTGGTGCACCCGATACAGCGACGCGTGCAGAATCCGCCACGGCCTGCCGAGGTCGGCGACGTCGCGCAACCGCTCGGGCAATCTCGCCGACTCGACCTCATCGGGGGTGTCGGCGGGGGTCGGCAGCAGAACTCGCCAATGCTGCGGGGTGCGCAGCAGCACCAGCCATTCCCGCGGATCGAAGACGTAGTTGATGAGGGCGATTCCGGGCAGTGCGGCGTCGAGGTCTTCGTCCACCGAGGCCACCAGGAATCGTTCGGGATAGGTGGTGCCGTCGAACGCGGCCCCGAGCGCGCGGCGAACCGCGGAATGCGCGCCGTCCGCGCCGATGACCCAATCCGCGCGCAGCGCAACGCGATCGGTGTACACCAGCACCGAGTCACCGACCGCGGTCAGATCGTGCACTCGATGCCCGAATCGGACCTCAACTCCCGGCGGCAGCGCGTCGAGCAGAATCGGGGTGAGTCGACTCTGCTCGCATTGCACCCGGAACGGAAACGCGGTGTCCTCGGCGAGGACCGCGAGATCGAGGGTGGCGATCTCGCCGCCGCGCCGATCGCGATACTGGAAGGTCGATGCGATGATTCCGCGGTCGAGCAGTGTCCGCACGACACCGAGGCGATCCAACATCTCGAGGGTGGGTGGATGGAAGGTCGACGCGCGCGATTCGGTCGCCAGTTCGGCGCCCTGCTCGAGGACCGTCACCGTGACGCCGCGGCGGGCCAGTGTCAGTGCGGCCGTCAGACCCACCGGACCGGCGCCCGCGACCACCACGTGCGGCGCGCTCATGAGGTGTGCAGGGCGAATCGCCCTTCGACGCCGACAACCCTGGCGCCGGTGAAGAAGCGCAGCGTCTCCGCCGTCCCTTCTTCACCGAGTCCGGACAGACCCCACGCGGGCCGCGGCGTCATGAGATTCAGACTCATGATCGTCGAGCCGTTGACCTTCACCTCACCGGCGCGGATGGTGCGCGCAACCGCCAGTGCCCGTTCGGTATCGGCGCCACACACGTAACCCTCCAGGCCGTAGGGCACCGCGTTGGCCACCATCGCCGGATCGGTATCCGCGTCGTAGGTGACCACGGCGGCGACCGGGCCGAACACCTCGTCGGGAAGATCCTGTTCGACCAGCGTCGGTGGGAAATAGTTGCCGATCGCCGGCGGCGAACCGAACGACCGCGTCGGCAGTCCCGCGATGGCCTTGTGCAGCATCTCGGTATGCCGGGAGTGGATCTGCGGCCCGAGGTCGGTCGCGGGGTCCAGTGGCGGACCGATGGTCAGGTCGCCGAGGCGTGTGCCGATCGCTTCCACGATCTCGGGCGCCTGTCGCGCGGGCAGGATCAGCCGTCCGAGCGCGCGGCACCACTGGCCGTTCAGGGTCGTGAGCAGTTCGACGGCCATGCGGGCGGCGGTTTCGATATCGGCGTCGGGCAAGACGACCAGCGGATTGTGCCCGCCGAGTTCGAGTTGCAGCGGGCGAAGCAGCGGTGCGCTGGCGATGGCGACCGCCCGCCCACCCGGTACTCCGCCGGTGAACGAGACGGCTTTGATCCGCGGATCCGCGACGAGTCGCGCACCGGTCTGCGCACCCCCGTGCACCAGTTGGAACATGCCGGGCGGGACATGAGCGGCGATAGCCCGTGCCACCGGAATCGCGCTGAACGGGCTGAATTCGCTTGCCTTCAGGATCACCGGACATCCCGCCGCCAGCGCGTTGGCCACTTTGTGCGCGGCCATCGGGGCCGGCGCGTTCCACGGCACCAGGCACAGGGCGGGCCCGAGCGGCAGTCGGTGTACCTCGACCCCGTCGCGGTCCTCGCGCAGGATGCCGCCGCGCAACTGCTGGGCGGCCAGCCGGAACGAGCCGGAGACGATCACGCCGAGAGGTTCGGTCTGTCGCAACGGCACACCGGTACTCACGGCGTCGAGTTCGGCGATGGCCGCGAGTTCCGGCTCCAAGGCGTCGGCGATCGCGTCGAGCACATCGGGGTCGATCCGGCTACCGGCCGCCGCGGCCACAGCGAGGCTGCGTTCGACCCGCGCGGCAGTGCTGCCCAGCGCGCGCGTAGTCGGCTCGCCGGTGGCCGGATCCTCCAGGTCGAACCCGAGGTCGGCGGTCGGTGCTGCCCACTCGCCGTCGACGTAGTCGAGGATCGGCGGAAGTCGCGGCTCCATCACCCCACCTCGGTGGGTGCGGTGGCGAACAGTTCGTTGGCCTTCGCGTCGGTCGCGATCCTGGCGACCTCGAGCATGCCGCGTTCGGCGGGGAAGGTCATGACCAACCCCATCGCGAGATCGCGCAACGCGCGCCCGGCCGAACCCTGCATCGAGGCCGCGGAGGTGCCGCCGGCTTTGAGCGCGCCGAGCGCGACTTGGAAACACGCCTCGGTCACCGAGCCCTTGCCCAGCCGCCACTGGGTGAATACGTCCTGCTTCGCCTTGAACGGCGGGTCGGCGGTCTCGACCGTGAGTTGGTAGCGCAGCCACAGGTACGCGGTCTGCAACTGCCTGGTCATCTCGCCGAACAGCACCTGGTGCACCGGCGAGGAGGCCACCGGCTTCCCGGTGTCGGCGAAGGTTTTCGCGGTGGCCGCGGCGATCGCCTCGTCGTAGACGTTCTGGGCGCAACCGGTGTACACGGCGGCGATGGCGAGTTGATTGCCGACGAAGCTGCCCCGGCTCATGCTGAGCATCTTCGGGAATGCGCCGGGAACCGTCAGCGCCTCGTCGGCGGCGATGAAGACGTTGTCGAGGCGGATGCCGTTATTGGCGGTGGCACGCATGCCGAGCCCGTTCCACGGCGCGCGGACGCTGACACCCGCCCCGTCGCGCGGGACGAAGAAGGTCGCGATGCCGTCGGCGGTGTCGTGTCCCGCGAGTTTGGCCGAGGTGAGATAGAAATCGGCGACACCGGTCGCGCAGCCGAAAGACTTCTCGCCGTTGAGGATCCAGCCACCGTCGACGGCGGTGGCCGTCGTGGCGATGGTGATGTTGGCGGCTTCGGTCTTCACCGATTCGGAAGCGAAATTGGCCAGCCACACCCCCTCCGCCATCCGGGTGAGGACTTTTTCCGCGAACGCGCGCACCTCGGGTATCTCGTCGGCGTCGAACAGTCCCGCGTCGATGGCCTCCAGCGGCAGCAGACCGCGCGAAGCGCTGGTGTTGTGGAAGAAATACGCCAGGGCGGTGGAGGGACATGCGGTGCCCATCGCATAGGTGGCGGCGGCCAGATCGCGTAATCCGCCGCCGAGTCCGCCGAATTTCTCGGGGACGATCAGGCCGAGCAACCCGGCATCGCGCAACAGGTCGACGTGACCGGCGGGGAAGGTGCCGGTGCTGTCGGCGTGGTCGGCCGCCTCGCGCAACGCGGGCAGAATCGTGTCGACCCGCTGTGCGCGCTCGCGTTCGGCCTCGGTCATATCTTCGACAAGTCGTTCACCGATCATTTGACGAGTCCCTCGTAATAGGTGCGGGCGTGGTAGAGCAGTGGGGCGGCGGGCCGCGGTGTCGCCGCGTCCTGCACCGATCCGAGCAGTATGGTGTGATCACCTGCCGGATGACAGGCTGTGACGACGCAGTCCAGCCAGGCCGGCGAATCGGCCAACACGGGGGAGCCGGTCCATGCGGTATCCCACCGGCCGTCCGCGAATCGGTCATGATCCGTGAGCTCCGATGTCGCGAAACGGATGCTGATCTCCCGGTGATCGTGGCCGAGCATATTCACGGCGAATACGCCGCTGCGGCGGATCATTCGGTAGGTGGTGCCCGCCGAGGACAGGCAGACCGAGATCAGTGGTGGATCGATGGCGACGCTGGTGAACGAGCTGGCGGTCATGCCGTAGTTGCGACCGTCGCCGTTGCCGACCGTGGTGACCACGACTACGCCGCTGGCCCATTGCGCGAGGACCGCCCGTAAGAAAGTGGGATCCACTGTACTTCTCGTTTCGTTGATCGAAACACTGTCTCCCACAACGTAACGCTATGCGAGGGTCCGTGCAAGGGGAACGGGTGTGTCGTGCGTTTCCCATAGGGAAATTTCCTGCCTACACTTGCTTGGTGTCCGTCAGTGAATCCGAGAGCCCGAGTCGATCGATCGCCGCCGTGGAGCGGGCGATGGATGTCCTGCTGCTATTCGGCCGCTCCGGTCGCGCCGACCTCGGCGTCACCGAAATCGCCACCGAATTGGGCATCACCAAGGCCGCGGTGCACCGCATCCTCACCGCGTTGCGCAACCGCGACCTGATCGCCTTCGAGCCGTCGACGCGCCGCTATACGTTGGGGCACGCCGCGATCGCCCTCGGCCGGGCGTATATGGCACGCACCGATCTACGCATCATGGCCGCGCCGGAACTTCGTCGTCTCGGGTCGCTGACCGGCGAGACGACGACGCTCTCGATCCGCCGCGGCGATACCAGGATGTACGTCGACCAGGTGGTGCCGGATCACGAATTGCGCGTGGAAGTGGCTCTCGGCGTTCCGTATCCGCTCTACGCGGGTAGTTCGTCGAAGGTGATCCTGGCCTACCTCGGCAAGCAGGAGATCGACGACTACCTGCGCAGACAGCAGTTGGAAGCGTTCACCGAGAACACCATCACCAGTCGCACGGCCCTGCGTAGCGAGTTGGCCGCCATACGCAAACGCGGATACGCCATTTCGCTGGGCGAACGTCAACTCGGCGCCGCCTCGATCGCCGCACCGATCCTCGATCACGACGGCGGCGTCATGGCCGCCATCAGTGTGTGCGCGCCGCTGTCGCGTTTCGAGCCGCGCATCGATGAATTCGTGCCGCTGCTGCTGAAAGCCGCGCGCGCGATCTCGGCGCAATTGGGTTACAGCGGCTGAGCAACGGCAGATCAGAGATTCGCGCCCGGTTTGAGTACGCCGAGCGCGGCGGCGGCCAGCACGCTGCCCCAGATCGTCCAGACATACGGCAGGCAGCCGTCGACACTGCGCCGGATGGCGCGTTCGACCTCATCGGTCGAGCCGGTCGTCATCAGCGCGCCGAAGGCGGCGCCGAAGGGGCGCAAGGTCATTCGGATGCCGAGTCCGGCCGCGATGGCCGCCGCGTACAGCAGGATCTTCGCGCCGAGCCAGCGCGGCTCGGTGGTCACGCCGAACGGTTCGTCGACGGCCACGGTGTAGACACCCGCCACGGCGAGACCGGCGACGACCACGTACCTGATGCCGAGATCGGTCCACAGCACCGCCGCGAATCGTCCGTGCGTGCGGTGCTGTATCACCGTCAGTGTCAGCCATCCCGCGGCGAAAACCCAGACTCCGACCACGATCCACCAGGCAAACAGCTCGATGCCGAACAGCGTCGCCCCGTGCGGGTCGAGTGACATCAGGGTGACTCCGCTCGGCAGGAACAGCACCAGGCAGATCTTGGGCGCCAGATCCAACCCGCTCATGATGCTCAGGGCGGTGGCCCGAGCTCCCTGGCTCAGGGCGGGGTCGATCACGAACCGACTGGAATAGAAGACTCCGAGGTCGCCGCCGAGCCAGAAGACGAACAGCACGATGTGCAGGATGATCCACCAGCCGTACGGATGCGGTCCCATATCAATCCTTTACAGGCGGACGACGGCACGCGACACGTCTCCGATGTCGCGGCCGAGCCGCCGGAGGCGCGGTATCGATTGGATACAACGTATCCCTGTAAGAAACAATCGGCAACCTGAGGTGGTCGTCGCCGCGCCGAGTCGGTGAGTCGCCGCATCCCGCGGTGAACCCGGGAACCCCGCTCAGTCCTCGAACCGATACCGATCACCGAGTGGGGTCCTGTCGTGCAGGAAGAAGTTCGCGACGAGATCGTCGGCGACCCGGACGATCGTGGCGTATCCCTCCACCGCGCTGACCCACTCCTTCGGCAGCGCGGACAGTCCGTGGGTGACGCCGAGCAGGTTGCCCGTCACCGATCCCGTGGAATCCGAGTCACCGGAATGGTTGACAGACAACAGCAGTGCGCCGCGGATATCGCCGGTTCGCGCGGCGTACAGCGCACAGTAGACGCCGATGGCAAGGCATTCCTCGGCCACCCATCCCGCACCAACCGCCTCCAACTGCTCCGGACTCGCCGCTCCCGTCGCGTCGTACTCCACTGCGCGGTGCAGTGCGTCCACCGTTTCCTGGGCACCCGCGACCTCGGTCAGCTGTGCGATCGTATCCCTCACCGCCACAGTCAGCCGCGCCGTTCAGCACCCGATCCAGCAACGCGGCGAAGGCACCGGCCGCGAGGTACCCGGTCGGGTGACCGTGGGTCAGTTGCGTACGCTGCGTGCGCAGCCAGCGCAAATAGGCGTGGCGTAGTGCGGGTGCCGGGTCTGTACCCGGCCGCCAGCGCAACAGGCCCTCGGCGGTGAACAGCGTCATCTGTGTGTCGTCCGTGACCTGACACGGCAATGCGCGATTCGAGACGAACCCGGTCGTTCCGCTCGCGCCGAAACGTGTACGAATTCGCGCCAGCTCCATGAATTCGATCGGCGCGCCGAGAGCGTCGCCGACCGCCCCGCCCAGTAACGCGCCGCGTACCCGATCGAGAACGACCGCAGACTCAACCACGGGAAGATTATCTCAGCCCCCGAGCATATTCGAGTACCCAATAAGTGAATGATGATTCTGTCGTCCGGTAGGCTTTCCGGAGTCGGACCCCCGAGCTATCGGCCACCGATCGACCCCTGGAGGTGTTGCGTGAAGACGGAATTGCGGTTGTTACGGCCGGTTGCCGACGCGGTATCGGCGGTCGCCGTGTTGAGCAAGCGTGGAATGTTCGACTGGCGACACCCCGGCGAGATGATCCGCACGATGCGAGACTCCTCCGTGTACGGCCCTTTCGTTACGGTGCTGGCACATTCGACCCGCCTCGACTCCGCGGCGGAGGCGATTGTGGACGAACGCGGGGCACTCACCTTCGGTCAGCTCGATCAGCAGTCCAACGCGCTCGCCCGGGGCCTGTCGGCCATCGGGATCGGGCCGGGCATCGTCGTCGCGGCACTGTGCCGTGACCATCGCGGCATGGTGCTCACCCTGCTCGCCGCGGGCAAACTCGGCGCCCGGGTGTTACTGATGAATACCGGGTTCGCCGCACCCCAGCTCGCCGCCGTCGCGGAGCGCGAGAAAGTCGGCGCGGTCCTGCACGACAGCGAGTTCACGGAGCTGCTCGGCGCGATACCGGCGGACATACCGCGCATCCTCACCTGGGTCGACAGCGCCGATGCCGTCGGTGACGACGTCGTGGACATCGACGCACTGCTCGCCGCGAACTCGACGGACCCGCTGCCCGCGCCGGAACAGCCCGGCGGCATCGTCATCCTGACCAGCGGAACCACGGGCACCCCGAAAGGCGCACCGCGGGACAAGGTTTCGCCCTTGCAGTCGGCGCAATTCCTCGATCGCGTGCCGCTTCCGCGTGACGACACACTGGTAATGGCCGCGCCGATCTTCCACGGCACCGGACTGTCGCAGCTCACGCTCGGCTGGGCGCTCGGCAACAAAGTCGTGTTCGAGCAACGCAAATTCGATCCGATTCGAACGCTGGCCGATATCGCCGAATACCGCGCCGCGACGCTGGTGGTCGTGCCGACCATGCTGCAACGGATCATCGACCTCGGACCCGAGGTACTGGAGAAATACGACACCTCGTCGCTGCGGGTGATCTTCGCCGCCGGGTCATCGATCTCGCCGGATTTGAGCCGTCGAACCGCCGAGACCTTCGGCGATGTGCTGTACAACCTCTACGCCTCGACCGAGGTCGCCGTCGCCGCGGTGGCGACACCCGACGACATGCGGATCGCCCCCGGCACTGTCGGCCGCCCGCCCGTCGGATGCCGCGTCGCGATCTACGACGAGCACCGCAACAGGATCACGACCCCCGGCGTCGTCGGGACCATCTTCGTCTCCAGCGGACTCAGCTTCGCCGGATACACCGACGGCAGGCACAAGGAAATCGTCGACGGGCTGCTGTCCAGCGGTGACGTCGGCCATTTCGACGCCGATGGCCGACTGTTCATCGACGGTCGCGACGACGACATGATCGTCTCCGGCGGCGAGAACGTCTACCCACTCGAAGTGGAGAACCTGCTCGTCGGCCGCCCCGACGTCCTCGAGGCCGCCGTCATCGGCATCGAGGATCGCGACTTCGGAAAACGACTGCGCGCCTTCGTCGTTCCCGCCGAAGGGGCCGCACGGGACCCGCAGGAGATCAAGGATTACGTCAAGGCGAACCTCGCCCGTCACAAGGTGCCCCGCGACGTGATCTTCATCGATGAGCTGCCACGCAACGCCACGGGCAAACTGCTGCGCCGCGCACTTCGGGAGATCGACGCCGACGACGCGATCGAGTCGACGACCGCACGGCCCGAATAGCTCGCGCACGGAGCCGACCGGCCGGATCTCCCGCGACTGGGTTACCCGGAGTTCGCGGGCGTGCGGCGACGTGCCGGGTTCCCGCCACGCGTCTCGGGCGCGTCGCCCTCTTCCGGGAAGGGGATAATCGAGTTCGCGGGTACGGCGGCGAAGTTCGGCGGACGGAGGGTTCGTAGGTGTCGGAGCAATCGGGAGCTCGCGCTGACGACGCGTTCGTGACTGGTCGGCAGCCGACCAGTCACGAACGGCAGTCCGGACTGCCCTGGGACGCGTCGTACCGCGACGGCCCCGCCCCATGGGATATAGGTCGACCGCAGGCGGCGGTGGTGCGGGTGGCATCCGAAGGCGGATTCGCCGGGGCGGTGCTCGACGCGGGCTGCGGGACCGGAGACAACGCTCTGCACCTGGCCTCGCTGGGATTGTCGGTGCTCGGCGTCGACGTCGCCGAGACGGCACTGGCGATCGCCAGGGCCAACGCCGAACGCAGGGGGCTGGCGGTCGAATTCGCGGTGGCCGACGCCTTCCGGCTGGACTGTGTGGCACGCGAATTCGACACCGTGCTGGACTGCGGACTGTTCCACACCTTCGACGAGGACGAGCGACTGGCCTATGTGGCGAGCTCGGCGTCGGTGACCCGGCGCGGTGGCACCTTGTATGTGCTGTGCTTCAGCGACGACGGCCCCGATACCGGTCCGCACCCGGTCGGTCGCCATGAGCTGCGGGCGGCCTTCACGACCGACCGCGGCTGGAATATCGTCGCGATCGACCCGGACCGGATCGACACCAGATACCACGTCGACGGCGCACCTGCCTGGTTCGCGACGATCACGCGGGTCTAGATAGCGGCGAGTCGGCGCACTGCCGAGCGCATCCCGATCCCGCCCGGCCGCAACCACCGCGCGATGCTGTTCCCGATCGGCGAGGGCGCGTCGATGCCCAGTGGCGTCGAGTGATCAGAAGCCGATAAGTTATCGGCTGTTCGCACAATTCCGCGCGAGGTTCCCCTAGTGGTTCTTTCCGGTGGTCAGCTGCGCTCAGTAGGCCACTGGTCCTCACTTTTCCGTCTATCGCAGCCGGAACCGCGGTCAATAAGTTACCCTTGGTTCTTACTCTTACAAGGGGGCGACGATGCACAACGGGGTGCGATTCTTCTCGTTTCAGCACTGCCTCGGCCATCCGGTCCATACGCTCCCGGAGGCGTTCCAGGCGACGCGATCGGTGCGGCCGGAAGCGGTCGCGCTGCGCGTACCAGGGGGCCGGGAATATACGTGGCGGGATTACGGGCGGGAGGTCCGCCGAATCGCCGAGGGCTTTACCGCGCTCGGCGTCCGCTCCGGCGGCACCATCGGCATCATGTTGACCAACCGCCCCGAATTCCATCTGGTCGACACCGCGGCGCTGCACGTCGGAGCCACCCCGTTCTCGATCTACAACACGCTGCCACCCGCGCAGATCGGCTACGTCTGCGCGAACGCGGGCAATCGGATCATGATCACCGAACAGCAGTTCCTGCCGCGGCTGCTCCAGGTGGGAATCGCATTCGACCACATCGTCTGCGTGGACGGATTGTCGCCCGGGGTGATGTCGCTGGCGCAGCTCGTGAGCACGTCCGCGCCGGGGTTCGACTTCGAGGCGACGTGGCGCGCGGTCCGCCCGGATGATCTCGCCACCATCACCTACACCTCGGGAACTACGGGCCCGCCCAAAGGGGTCGAGCTGACCCACTCCAATATCCTGGCCCAACTGGTGGGTCTCGGTGAGCACCTACCGGCCGATCACGACGACCGCATCGTGTCGTACCTGCCCGCGGCCCATATCGCCGACCGGATCACCGCGCACTACGCCGGAATAGTGCGCGGCATCCAGGTCACCTCCGTCGCCGATCCGCACCTGATGGCCGCCGCGCTACCGGAAGTGCGACCGACGGTCCTGTTCGGTGTGCCCCGGGTCTGGCAGAAAGCCGAGGCGGCCATCGAATCCCGTATCGAAGCCGAACCGCGTAGAGCCAAGAAGGCGCTCGCCACATGGGCATTCGCGATCGGCCGCCGGGCCGCGGATGCCGAAACCCGCGACATGCCCTGGTATCGGCGACCGCTCATCCGGCATCGGCTCGCCGAAACCCTGGTGCTGTCACGGGTCCGCCGCCACATGGGTCTGGACAGAATTCGATTCGCGGCCTCAGGAGCGGCGCCGATATCGGCCGACGTGCTCGCGTATTTCGCCGGTCTCGGCATCCGGGTGACGCAGGTGTGGGGCCTGTCGGAAGCCGCGGGGGTCAGTACGACGACCACGCTGGATGACCCAGCCTTCGGCAGCGTGGGCCGCCCCATCCACGGCGCCGAAATCGCCTTGGCCGCCGACGGCGAGATCATGGTCCGCGGACCGATGGTCATGCGCGGATATCATCGCGACCCCGAGGCCACCCGGCGTGCGTTCCGCGCCGGAAATTGGCTCGCCACGGGCGATCTGGGGGCGACCGATGCCACGGGGAACCTGCGCGTCATCGGCCGCAAGAGTGAGATGATCATCAACGACACGGGCAAGAACATCGCTCCGGCCGCTGTCGAGAACGCGGTCAAGGCGGCGTCCTTCCTGATCGGACACGTCATGGCGATCGGCGAGGGGCGACCCTATCTCACCGCGCTCATCACACTGGATCCCGACGCCATCGCAGCGGACGCCGCCGTCGCCGGTGTCCTGGCCGCGGATATCGATATCCTGGTCACCCGTCCCAGGATTCGCGAGCGTGTACTCGACGCGGTCCGGGATGGCAACGCCACGGTGTCACGCCCGGAACAGATCAAGAGGTTCATCCTGCTCGACCACACCTGGACCCAGGGCGATGAGGAGATCACCCCGAAGATGTCGCTGCGCCGCTACGTGGTCGAACGCAATTACGCCGCCGCCATCGAATCGCTCTACGCGAACCCGGTCGAACCGGGAGTCACCGAGGTGCTGCCGCCACCCCTACCTCTGGACGAGGGCGGGGTGAGGCGTCGTCGCCGGCGTTTGCCCGCTCTTCATCCGCCTCCCGCCGATCGCCGCGGCTGAGTCCGGGGTCAGGGCTTCCGCTGCCTTGCCGCCGGAACCCCCGCTGAGTAGGCTGTGACGCGCATCACAATCGAGAACTATTCGATGCGCGCGGCTTCCGACGGTCCCGGAAAGCTCTCCGGTGAGTCGACCTCGAAGAGCGGTGCCGTTGGCGGAAACGGCGACGCCGCGCGGCACGCATTCGGTCCAGACGATGCGAGCTACGCGGATCTCGCCGATCTGGCACGAGGAATAGCACTACCCAGGAGGACGATCATGTCTGGTTTGGTACGCAAGAGTTTCGACTCTCCGGAGGAGACCCGAATTTTCGAGGCGGGCAAAGGCAAACTCGATCTCGTCAACCTCGACGCCGGTGCCGTAGGTAGAGCGGTTTTCGAACCGGGCTGGCGGTGGTCGGAACACGTCAAGCCGATCGCGCGGACCGACAGCTGTCAGGCCTCGCATATGGGCTACTGCGTCTCGGGACACATGGTGGTGATTATGGACGACGGTGAGAAACAGGAATACGGCCCCGGTGATTTCATGATCGCACCACCCGGACATGATGCCTGGATCGTCGGAGACGAACCCTGCGTCATGATCGACTGGCAGGGTTTCGCCGACTACGCCAAGCGGTGAGATATCGGGTCGGACAGGTGAATCCACAACGGCAGACCATTCCGCTCCGACCGGTCATCGAGGCGTGCGCGGTGGCCCGTGACTCAACCCGGGGCTACCGCTTCGGGTCAGCTGGAAATGTGAGGCGAGTGGCGCATGATGGCCTGCTCGAACTCGTCGAAAATAGCGCGAAACTCTTCTTCGTCGACCGGCGATCGGAAAGACTGCATTCCGATGAGGAGGCTGATGCCCATCAACGCCAGTGAATCGGACTGTTTGTCGTCGGGCACGAGTTCGTGCACCACCGCACGCAGTGCGTCGAGTCGCTCGAGATCGACTCGACGTTGGAACTGCGCGACCACGGGATCGCCGTAACTCCATGCGCGGATGGCCGCTTCGGCTTCGTGTGGCACCCGGGTGGCGAGTTCTTTCATCGTGCGAACCCGTGCCAGCGGATCGGTGGGCTGCGCCGACTGCGCGACGATGTCGAAGGTCTGCGCTTTCTCCCAGTACGCCAGGAGTTCGGGAGTGAAATTATTCCAGTTGCCGAAATAGTTGTAGAAGGATCCGGTGGTGACGCCGAGGTTCTTGCACAGGACGCCCATCTTGAGAGCGTGGTGCCCTTCGGTGGCGAGCACCTTCAACGCGGCCTCGAAATAATCCTCTCTGGTAACGGATAGACGTACCAACACCGGTCCTTTGCAGTGAGCCGATCGGCTTGCTCGCCGAGCGTCACAAGTGTATCGGAGACGGAGCGACCCGCCGGTACGCAGTGTCGTCGGCTCGGCCTCCGACGGATATGCGTTCGAGTCGATCGCGACGCTGTGAAGTTCGCCGCGATATGTGCGCATTCGATCCCGTTCAACGGGCGAATCCGGTACGGAAAACTCGCCACGACGGAATATCCGCGTGACCGCCGTGCGCAATTCTCATCGAATGACGTTTCCGCCCGGAGTTCCGCGCGCAGCCGCGGTGGAACGCCGGACAACGTGGGCCGAGTTCATCAGCGCGGTCCGCTGGCTGGGGCAGCCGATTCTCAGGATTCGCGGGCCGCGATCGCGGCTTGGATTCGTCGTAGCGTGCGCAGGCCCTTCTTCGCGGCGACGCTGACCATGCCGTCGAAGACTGTCGAGCCCCGGTCGTGGGCCATCAGTCGTTCCAGCGTCGGCACGGCACGATCGTCGCCGGTCGAACCGAGCGCGACAGCCGCCCAATATCGCTGGTCCGGGTCCTCGCCCTCGGCCGCCGCGCACAGCCTCGGAATGATGTCGGGGGCGAATTCGGCCAGCGCGCTGGCGATATAGCCGATGCGGAAGTACCGGCGGTTCTCGAATTCGTCCCAGAGTGCGGCCAGGGCCGCCTCGCCGCCGATCATGCCGAGGGCCTCGGCGGCACGTTCGCGCATGCCCGCGATCGGGTCGCGCAGTACGGGCGTGAGCGCCGCGACGACCGATTCGTCGCCGAGGGTGCCCAAAGCGATCACCGCTTGCTCTCGAGCCATCTGCTGTGGATGGTCCAGCATCGCGACCAAGCCGGGAACCGCGTCGCGGACCCCGAGCGCCGCGCAGCCCATCGCCGCCCATGCCTGGCAGTTGTATCGAGTGTCGGCCAGTGACGCGAGCAGCGGGGCCTTCAACGTGTCGTCGCCGAAGACCGCCGCCCGGTTCAGCGCCCGGCTGTAGAGCGACCGGTGGTAGTCGGGATAGTCGCGGACGAGCACGCGCAGTGCTTGCTTGGCGGATGTATCGCCCTCAGCGGCCCGCGCGAGCAGGAGCCGCAGATTTTCCTCGCGGGTCTCGAGATCACCGTCTTTGAGACATCGCGCGTCAGCTGGGTTCACCGCCCAACGGTACCTGGCGACGATCGGCTTCCCCCGCGGGAGACGTCTCGACCGCCCACGCGTCGTGCCGACGGGAGATACCTGACATTTGTTGCGACTCTCCGGGCGACTTCGACGGACCCGGCTGGTGTACCAGGAACGTTCCAAGCGGCCAGGCGAGGAATTCGTCGAGTAGCGCGCGGCTCTCGGCTGCCCGCGGCAGGCTGCAAGCTGTTGACGACCCCGTCGCCGGTCACTACTCTCATGGAACGAAAATTAGGTCACTACACGAGGTTGTGAGGATTTGCCCCTCGACCGTGCGCAGCACCCGATCGGTGCCCGCGAGCGCAGATCCGGCGGCGATGGGGAATGGAGGAGGTAGTGCCAATGGAATTCTCGTTACCCTCAGGGGTGGAAGCGTTCCGAGATGATCTCCGGAACTGGCTGGCCCAGCATCTGACCGATGACATCGTGTCGGCCGGGCATCGCACTTCGAGCGATCCCGCGGCGTTCGAGATCGTGCGGGCGTGGAGCCGCGTCATGGCCGAAGACGGCTGGGCGGCGGTGTCCTGGCCGGTCGAGTACGGCGGCAGGGGCGCCACGGCGCTGGAGCAGATGGTCTACGTCGAAGAGACCGTCCGGGCGCGGGCGCCGATGCCGATCAATATCATCGGGATGAACAACATCGCACCGGCGATCATGCAGTACGGCACACAGGCGCAGAAGCAGGCATTGTTGCCGCGCATGCTGCGAACCGACGATATCTGGTGCCAGGGAATGTCGGAGCCCGACGCGGGATCCGATCTCGCGTCGTTGCGGACCCGCGCGGTACGGGACGGCAGAGAATTCGTCGTCACCGGGCAGAAGGTGTGGACCTCGCTCGGACACAGGGCCGACTGGTGCCAGCTCTTCGTCCGAACCGACCCCGAAGCGCCCAGGCAACAGGGTATTTCGTGTTTCATCGTCGATATGTCCTCGCCGGGAATTCGAGCGAGGCCGCTGGTCACCCTGACCGGTGACGCTGATTTCGCCGAAGTGTTCTTCGATGAGGTTCGCGTACCCGAGGACGCGCTGCTCGGCCCGTTGAACCAGGGGTGGAAGGTCGCGACGACAACACTGAGCCACGAACGCGCGAATGCCGCTCGCCTCTACGCGGAACTGCAACTCCGGTTGGCCGATATCGTGGTCGACCTGGACGGCGCGGACGCTGAAAGCGCTGCGACACTGTGTGATCCGGTAACCCTGGGGCGGCTCGGCGAGGCGGCGGTGCGCACCGATCTGCTGGAGCTGTTGTGCCAACGCTCGGTGTCCGCCGCCATGGCGGGGGGCGATTCGTTCCGAACGGCGAGTCTGTGCAAATCCGTGTGGGGTGAGCTCGGCCAGGACATCGCCGCGCTCGGCTTCGATCTGCTGGGACCGAGCCGCGCCGACGGTCGATGGCTGCGCCACCGCCTGGCCTCCCGCGCGCTCACGATCGCGGGCGGTACCACGCAGATCAACAAGAACATCACGGCATTTCGAGTATTGGGGCTGACGAACAGATGAACCTCGAATACACACGGGAGCAGTTCGCGTTGGGCGATTCGGTACGCCGCTTCCTTGCCACGGTCGCCGAGAGCGACCCCTGGTTGCCACCGAAGGACAGTGTCGATACCTCCGGCGTCGTCTGGCGTGGACTGGCCGAGCTCGGGGTGACCGGCCTGATCATTCCGGAAGAATTCGGCGGTGGTGCGGGGACCATGGTCGACGCGGGCGTCGTGCTGGGGGAACTCGGTCGAGCCCTGGATTGCGGGCCGTGGCTGTCCTCGGCGATCGCCGCGCCCCGTGCTCTCGCGCGGATCGGTGTCAGCGATGAAGCGGCCGAATTGTTGTCCGGAATCGCCGACGGCTCGGTCATCGCCACCCTCGGTCTGCACCGTGCGCACGCCCCCGTCGTCGTCGCGACCAGGAACGGGAACACGGTCACCCTGAGCGGTACTACCGCCGATATGCCGGACGCGTCCGTAGCCGGGGTACTGCTGGTACCCGCGCGCGACGGCGATCGCAATGCCCTCTTCGCGGTCGAGACCGCTGCGCCGGGTGTGGCTGTCGTCGCTGCCCCGAGCGCCGATCGAACGCGTGGCCGATCCCATGTGACCTATGCGGGCACCCCGGCGCGGTGGCTCGGTGAACTGCCGGAACGGGTGCTGGACGCTGTCATCGATGACGTGCTGATCGCCGCGGCGGCCGATGCCGCGGGCGCTGCCGAACGGATCCTCGAGCTCACCGTGGCTCATGCCAAGGCGCGCAAGCAGTTCGGCAGGCCGATCGGCGCCTTCCAGGCGGTGCAGCACCTGTGCGTGGATATGTTGGAGACCGTGGAATTGGCGCGCGGCGGTGTGATGCACGGATTGTGGGCCGCCGATGCCGCCACGGACGAACAGCGGCATCTGTCGGCACTACGGGTCAATGCGTTCTCCGGCAGGCTCGCGACCGTCGGCGACACCGCCATCCAGATCTTCGGCGGCATCGGCTACACGTGGGAACACGAAGCCCATTTCTATCTCGAACGACTCCTGCACTGGAGCACCTTCCTCGGCGGCCCCGACCGGTACTTGCGCGAGATCGGCGCTCACGTGGTGCGTGTCGCCCGCCCGAGCGCGGATGTGGTCGGGGCGTAGACCGGGGAAGAGGACCTAGAGGATTTCGACCTCACTGGCGAGCCAGCGCCCGTCGACGTCGTCCATGGTCATCAGGATGCGACTGCGATCGACCCGTGGGCCCGTTGTGGTGGCATTGGTGACTTCGGCGTCGACGAACATCATCAGAACCACGCGCTCGCGTGACGCCGATTGCACGCTCGCGCTCAGGACGCGCCCCTTGCTGACCGAGCGCGCCTGCACAAGCAGCGGCTGGAGCTGGACGGCGGACTGGGCGTACATCTGCTTGAAGGCGCCGGTCGCGCCCGCGTCGATCGCGGCGAAATCGCGATCGATATGGGACGCGTCGATGCTGGTCAGCACCACCGCGTACTGCTGACCGGCGGCGAGGGCCGCCGCGGCGGCGCGGTCGGTCGCACCGTCCCGGTGGATCCGCCAGCCGAGGACCCCGGCTGTCGTCGCCGATGCCACCAATAGTGCCGCCAACACCGCGAGCACGGTCCGGCCGTCGCGCCAGGTGCGAGCGGGGGGAATTTGCCGGTGGCCGGACCGGCTTTCGTCCCGTCGCTCCGCGATGTGCTCGATGGAGGGTTTCTCGTCTGTGTGGGACTGGGTCGTCTCGGGTGTGGTCACCGTGGTGCCTGTCAGTTGGGGGGAACGTAGTTGGGTGCGTCCACCCCGCCGAATGGTGTCGCGATGGTGTGCTTGCTGGTCGGCGGCGGGTCGGCCGTCGCCGCTGGATCGGCGCCCGGCGGTAGGACCGGCGCGTTCCATCCCGGTGGACGCGGTGCGTTGCGGGCGCCGCGCGGCAGGAGTGTGGGGTCGGGATCGGTGCAATCCGAATACAGGTACGGCGCGGGGAAATTCGGCAGCGACCCGGCCCGTCGCGGCACGTCGTAGTCGCACTGGTAGCGGGGGTAGATACTCGCCAGCGCCCAGACGCCGCCGTCGTGAAAGGCCGAGGAGATCGCGTCGAGGGTGGATCCGCCACGTTGCCGCGGCCAGAAGAACTCGCGGAAGGCGGGTATCCGAAGGTAGGTCATCTGGCCCACAGTGGCCAGATTGCCGAGCAGCTGCACCATCGTCGGAGAGTTCTGGGCGATGATCGCGTCCATCGCGGCGAAGGTGTCGGGCGTGCGGTTCACCAATTCCTCGAATCCGCCGGTCATCCGCGAGACGCCGGCCAGCGTGGACGACAGATCTGTCGCGGTCTCGCGCAGCCCCACCTCGCTGTCGTCGAGAAGTGTCAGCACCACCTTGCTGTTGCGGATGAGGCCGACCGTCTGCGGCAGCACACTGTCCAGCGTCGAGATCATGAAGATGCCGCCGTCGACGATATCGCCGAGTTTGTCCGGACCGTTCGCGCTGACGCCGAGTTCGGTGGTGATGGCGTGGAGTTTCTCGGGATCGACCTGGATCAGGGTGCTACTGAGTGATTCGAGCATGCGCGACAACGGAACCGGGCTCGAGGTGCGGTCGGCGCGCACCACCGACCCGTCGGTCAGATAGGGACCGCTCTCCGTGTCGGGGAGGAAGTCCAGGTGCTGTTCGCCCGCCGCGGACAGGGCCGCGGCACGGACCTGTCCGCTGTCGGGGATGCGGACACTCGAGTCGATGGACGCGAGCGCGACCACTTTGTCGCCGGCCACGTCGACCGATTCCACAGTCCCGACACGCACACCACGCAGGGTCACGTCCTGTCCGGGCAGCAGACCGCCGGACTGGCCGAGTTCCACTCGCACCCGGTAGGTCGAGTCGAAGGGATCGAAATCCAGCGCGCCCACCGTCAGATAGCCGCTGCCCGCGATCAGGATCGCGGCCAAGCCCACCACCGAGGTCGCCAAGCTGTGGTCCCGGATGACGCGGACGGTGTGGACGACCGCTCCGGCCGGACGGTCCCAGATGCCGCGTCGTGATCGTCTCACCGCGGCGCTCCGTTCAGTCGTCCACCCAGCCGGTCGAGCATGTGTTGCAGTGAGCCGACGAAGCCGACCCAGTCGGTGCCGTCGGGCAACCGGGCGCCGGGAGTGCCGGGGGATCCCGGGTCCGGTACCGCGCCGATGGCGAGCTGGGCGACGTCGACCACGACGTGCGCGGAGGACGACGTGGTCAGTTTCATCACGATCGCGATGATGTTGTTGAGAGCATCGATCGAGGTGTCCGGGTGCGCCGCGGCGTCGGAGAGCCCCTTGGCGAGCAGGTCGACGTTCACGCTCATGCTGCTGTTGTTGGTGCCCTGGATGGACGGGAACCGCGCGAGCTGGACGGTGATGGCGTGAATGCGATCGACCAGATCGACGATGCCCGCGGTGTTCTCGCCGATGACATCCAATGCCGGGCCCGCGGCGGACACCGCGTCGCTGATCGAATTCTGTTGCGCGGCAAGGGTAGCGCTCAGATCAGCGGCGCTGACAAGGGCGCCGTTTATCTGGTCCGAACGGTCGACGAGTGTGTCCAGCAGCCGCCGGGTGCTCTCGATGAGGGCGGCGAGTCGGTCACCCCGGCCACCCGCGTATTCACCCATGGCCGTCACGACCCGCGTGAGATTCTCCATGGCGCCGCCGCTGACGAGCAGCGACGCCCGGCTGAGCGCTTCCTCGATGGTTGATGCCGCCGAGGTGTCCTCGATCGGTATGGTGGCGCCGTCGTGGAGCGTGCCCGCAGGCAGGTCGGGGACCGCGGGCGGGCTCACCGCGACGAAGACATCGCCCATCGGAGTGGCCGAGCGCAATTCGGCGGTGGTGCCGACCGGCAGTTCCACACCGGGACGGATGCGCATGGTGACCACGGCGGTGTAGTGACGTGCCACCATCTTCTCGACCTCGCCGATATCGGCGCCGTTCAACTTGACCTTCGCCTTGGTCGGCAGATTCAACGCGTTGTCGAAGGTGGCGGTGAGCGAGTAGGCGTCGGAGTCGAGTCCGGGGGAGGGCATCGGCAGCCGATCCAGGCTCGCCGAGCAGCCGGTGGCCCCCAGCGCGAGCGTCGCGGCAAGGGTCAGCAGCGGCGCGGTCGGTCTGCGGTATCTCATTTCGCCTCGGCCAATGCTTGCAGTATCGCGGTGATTCCGAAGTCGGGCCCCATATCGCGCATATCTCCGGTATTGCAGCCCAAGTTCCGCAGATTCAGCAGATTGCACATCTCCTTGACCATCTGCCCGTCCAGCAACAGCCGATTCAGATCGACGGTGGCCCGCAGCGCGCCGATGTTCTGGTCGATCGCGTTGTAGGTGTTGCTGGTGACCAGCGGGAAGACGTCGAGGAATTCCGCGACATTGTTCTGGTAGTCGGCCACCGAGGTGAAGATGGTGTTCGAGTCGGCTGCCAGATCCGTGAGCACCTGCCGGTTCTGCTGGAGTAGTTCGGTGACCGTGGCCAGGATCCGGTTGATCGTGGCGCCGGTCGTCCCGGAGCCGATGTTCTGATCGGCCAGCAGATCGGTCAGTTGATGTATGCCGGAACCGAATTCGCGTATCGTCCGATCATTGCGAGCGGCCAGGCCGGTGAGTGCGTCGAGGTTGACCACCACCTTGGTGAGCGCGTCGCGGGTGGCCGCGCCGTTGTCGTCGCCCATGCGCATCGCGCCGGACAGTTCGTTCAGGGCCGCGCGCATATCGTCACCGTTGCCCGAGGTGGCGGCGGCACCAAGATCCATGAGATCGGCCACCGGCCCCTTGCCCGCGCCGTCGCCGGCGAGTGCCGAAGTGAGTTTCTCGACCATCTCCAGCAGGCTGTCGAATTCGATCGGGGTATTGGTCCGATCCGGGCCGAGCATCGCGTTCTTTTCCAACTGCGGCCCACCCCGGTAGACGGGGGTGAGTTCGATGTGCCGGTCGGTGAGAATCGAATCCGACACGGTGACCGCTCTGACGTCGGCCGGGAGGTGGACGTCTCCGTTCACACGCAATTCGACGTCGACGCCGGTGCCGTGGGCGCGCACGCCCACGACCTTGCCGACTCTCATCCCCAATACCGCGACCACATTGCCCGGGTATACGCCATTGGCATTGTCGAAGGTCGCGGTGATCGTGGTATCGGAGTTCAGCGGGGAGATGCTGCTCGAACAGCCCGCGAGTACCGCCCCCAGAGCGACGATCCCGGCCAGTTTCATCAGCGGGAAAACCTGGCGTCTCATTGACAATCCTTATGGTATGGGGCCCTGCCCATTTCGACGGCGCGCTTGCTGAGCGCGCACATGAACGAGTCGACGAACGCCCCGTCCGGCGCGGCCGCCGCCAGTTCCATGCCGGTTCCGGTGGCATTGGCGAACAGGCGCCACGGCACCGGCAGGATCTGCAGGACGCTGCGCATCAACTCGTCATTTCTCGCGATCATGTCCGTCATCGAGCGCAGATCGTTCAGCAGCGCTTGCACTTGCCCGCGATCGTCCACCACGATCGGCTCGAGTTGGTGGACCAGCGTTGTGGTCGCGGCCAGCAGCCTGCGCAGGGCGTCCTGCCGGGAGTTGATCTCCTGGAGCACGGTTCGGCCCTGGCTCACCAGCGACGCGAGATCGGCCTGCTGGTCGCGGATCACGCCGGTCACCTGGGCGGTACTCGTCACCAGGGTGCCGATCTGCTGGCGCCGCTGTGCGATCACCGCCGACAGCGATCGCACATTGCGCAGCACCTCCGGTACCAGCGGCGGCAGATCCCGCAGCTGGGTGGAGAGTGTGGTCATGGAATTCGCGATCTGTTCGGCGTCGAGTTCCCCGAATGTCCTCGTCGCGTCCTGGAGCGCGGTTTCCAGGTTGTAGGGGACTTCGGTCTGATCGAGCGGGATGACACCGTCCGTCAACCGGCCTACTCCGCTCGAGCGCAATTCGACATAGCGTGAGCCCAGCAGGGTCGTCAGTTTGATCGACGCGCGCGTGTCGGCACCCAGCGTCACATCCCCGTCGATCTTCATCGTGACCGTCACGTGGTCACCGGACAGGCGGGTACCGGTCACCGTGCCGATGGGGATTCCGACGTAATTCACCGCGTCGCCCGGGGCGATTCCCGCGGCCTGCGCGAATTCCGCCCGATAGGTGGTCTTTCCGAGATGGAGCGAATCGACGAATACGGTGACAACGAGCACGGTCAGCAGGATTGCCACCGAGATCACGCCGACGCGCAGCGGATCGGGCGGTTCGGACCGGGCGGTTCGACGGCGGGACACAGCGAGCAAGCGGGGAGTTCTCATCGCTGTCACCTACAGATCGGGGAATGTTCGGGCTTGCCGCTCGGGCTCGCGAGGCCGAGGATTCTCGCGATCAGCGGATCGACACCGGGGACCATGCTGAAGCCGATATCGCAGACGTAGGCGGTCAGATACGCGCCCTGGTCGACGATGCGCGTCATTCCCGCGAGCAGAATCGGAAGGTTGAAACCGAGGTAGGCGAAGGTTTCCTTATTCGTCACGAAATGCTGGGCGAAACCGTTGTCGCGCTCGATGAAGCGGTTGAGGGCGGGTGATGCGCCGTTGACCACCTCGGCGGCGCGATCGACCACCGCCGCGATCTGCGTCGTCTGATCCAGCAGCGTGTCGCGTCGCTCGTAGAGGCCGTCGAAGATCTTGCGGGCCTGCGCGATCGTGGTACTCAGCTGGCCGCTCTGCTGGGACAGATCACCGACCACCCGGCTCAGATTGTCGATGATCGTGCCGAGTATCCGATCCGGTCCGGCGAAGGATTCGGCCAGTGCCGCGGTGTGGGCGATAAGGATGGGTATCGCGCTGTCCTCGCCCTGGAGCGCGCGGATCAGTGCCGAGGTGATGTTGTCGACGTCCTCGGGATCGAGCATGCCGAACAGCGGCTGGAATCCGTTCAGCAGTGACGACAGATCGAAGGATGGTTCGGTGTGCTCGATCGGGATCTGCGTCCCTGGTGAAAGCAGTTCGGGGGCACCGAAATCGGCGAGTGAGAGGCCGAGATAGCGTTGCCCGATCAGGTTCTGGTAGGTGACCGCCACCTGGGTGTTGCCGTACAGGGGCTGATCACTCTGCACATCGAAGGTGACCTCGGCCGCGGTCCCCTCGATCTCGATGTCGTCGACCTTGCCGACCTGCACGCCTGCCATACGGACGTCATCGCCGACGCGCAGGCCGGACACGTCGGTGAACAGGGCCGAGTAACTGCTGGTTTCGCCCGGAACGCCGCGTTGCAGGGTCGCGCCGACCATCCAGGTCAACACGATCGCGACAACGAGGAATACGGTCAGGCCGATTGCCGACCGACGGTAGCTCATCGGGGTCCTTCTGTTGTGGGGGCATTCTCCGGCGCGGGTGTGACACGCACGTCGTTACCGCGGAGGAGTGGTCCGAGCAGAACTGTCGACAGTGCGTCAGGTTGGACACCGAGGATTTCGGCGATGTGCGCGAGATCCTGTGCGCTGCCCCATGGTTCACGATCACCGGCGGTGGTCGACGGTGTCCGGGGGCGGGTTTCGGCAGTGCCGATGACGCCGGGACCAGGCGGGCCGGTCAGGCAGCTCGGCCCGGCCAGTTCGTAGTAGCGCGGGCAGTCTTCGCGCGTGTACTGCTTGTGGGGCGTGAACTCGACGATGATCTTCGGGACGGCGCTCTGGGAATCACCGCGCCACAGCACGGTCGACACGTTCTCGGTCAGTCTGCGTTCCGAGATCGACATCTGGGTGAAGTTCTGGCTTCCCGGTCCGAGCACGCCCAGTAGTGGTCCGAAGTCGGAGGTCATGCCCACGATGGTGTCGGTGTTGTTGTTCATGGCCTCGGCGACGGTGCCGGTGGTCACCAGTCCGCCGCTGACGAGTTCGGCGAACCGGGTCTTCTCGGCCGCCATCGCTCGCATCGGGACAACGGCCTCGTTGACGGCCGCGAGCAGATCCGGCGAGGAGGTTCGCAGCCCGTCCAGCGCCTCGGTGAGGACAGCTATGGTCGATGGGCTGCCGTCCGCGGTGGTCAGATCGCTCATCGCCAGCACGATCCGTTCCAACTGGGCGCCTGCCCGCACGGCGTCGGCGCCTTTGCCGCTGGTCGCGCGTTGAACGGTCTCGAGTATGCCGACCGTGGGGTCGGTCCGCGAACGTCCCGCCGCGGCGGCGATTCGACTCAGCGCCGTCAGCGATGTCTGCAATTGCACCGTGGCGAGACCGCGATCCTCGTGGATTTCCGCACCGGCCCGCAGTGGCGGTCCGGCGCCGTTGTCGACGAGTTGGATCGACGGGACCGCGAAGACGTTACTCGGCACCACCCGCGCTGTGACGGTATTCGGAATACCCTGCGCGTGTTGTGGTTTCAGGTCGATCAGTACTTTGGTCGGCTCGTCGCGGGAGGCGGGCAGCACCTCCGACACCATGCCGACGAGTACACCGCGATACTTCACATCGGATTTCGATGGCAGGCCGTCACCGACGTCGGTCATCACCGCGATCACGGGCACCGAATCCTCGAAACCGCCTCGGGAGCGGACGATGCCCGCGGCGATCACAGCCGCGGCGAGCACGGCGAACGCGATACCGCGCAGCACCAGTTTCGCGGTGGTGAGATCTCTGTCGTCGGATTCGAACAGTATGAACATGGGGTCACCCGCTCAATCTCGAACCGGAGTCGAAACCCCAGAGCGCAAGTGTCATCAGCAGATTCACCGAGATCATCACGGTGATACCGGCGCGCATCGCCCGCCCGGCCGCCACACCGACGCCCTGTGGGCCGCCGGAGGCGTAATAGCCGTAGTAGCACTGAATCGTCGTGGTGATAATGACGAAGACCAGGCCTTTCAACAGCGAATAGAGAATGTCGGTCCCACTGAGCACCAGATTGAAGTAATGCGCGTAGGTGCCGAACGAATCGCCGCCCGCGACCCAGACGAATGCCTCGACCGCGAGATAGTCGGCGGCGAGCGCGGCCAGATAGAGCGGCACCAGTGCCACCGTGGAGGCCAGCAGCCGGGTGGAGACCAGGTAGGGGATCGGCCGGATCGCGATCGATTCGAGCGCGTCGATCTCCTCGGCGATCCGCATGGCGCCGAGTTGAGCGGTGAACCGGCAGCCTGCTTGCGACGCGAAGGCGATCGAGGCCATGATCGGGGCCAACTCCCGCGTCGCGGCGGTGGCCGCGATCATGCCGGTGGCGGGTTCCATACCGAGGAGTTTCAGCGCGCTGTAGCCCTCGATGCCGACGATCGCCCCGGCGGACGCGCCGAGAATGATGATGACCCCCGCGGTGCCGCCACCGACGACCAATGAGCCGTTGCCCCAGGTGACATCGGACAGGATCTTGATCGATTCGCGGCTGTAGTGGCGAATCGCCAGGGGAATCGACCTGACGGCCCGCACGAAGAAGGTGACCATGTGGCCGAGCCGGGCGAGAGTGTCGGTCGGAGCCTTGGCGATACGGAGTAGCGGGCGTACGCCAGGGGGAAGGTAGGTCGCCGCCATTACAGGGTGGTCCTCGGGAACAGGATCGTATACATCTCGGTGAATCCGACATTCACGACCATCAGCAGAATCATGGAAGCGACGACGGCGGCGTTGACAGAATTGGCCACCCCACCCGGGCCGCCCTTGGTATTCAGGCCTTTCTCACACGCGACCACGGTGACGATGGTGCCGAATACGGCCGCCTTCACCATCGCCAGATACAGATCGCCCGCCGTGGCGAACGAGGAGAACGTAGCCATGAAACTGCCGGGCGTCCCGTCCTGGACGTAGACATTGAACAGGTATCCGGCGAGGAATCCGATGAAACAGCTGAAGCCGGTCAGTGCCATCGCCACGATGACGCCCGCGGCCAGGCGTGGGACCACGAGTCGCCGCAGTGCCGAGACGCCCATGACCTCCATGGCGTCGATCTCCTCGCGGATCGTGCGCGCGCCGAGGTCGGAGCAGATCGCCGAGCCGACCGCCGCTGCCAGGAGGATCGCGGTGACCAGCGGAGCGGACTGGCGGATCACGGCCAGTCCGCTGGCGGCGCCGGCGAGGGACGTCGCACCGACCTGGCCTGCCAGCAGACCGAATTGGATGGACAGCGTCGCGCTGATGGGCAGGGCCACGGCTACCGTCGGCACGTAGGACGTCTTGACCATGAACGCCGCTTGCCGGACGAATTCTCCGAATGGAAACTTGCCGCTCCAGATATCGGTGGTCAGGTAGCGGATTGCCTGCCCGCCCACGATCACCTGGCGGCCGAGGGTCTCCAGCGATGCGCGCGGGTGCCTGCGCACATAGCCGCGAGTCCAGGCCGCGATCTCCTCGATCGCCGGAGCGCGGTCGCCGTCGAGATCGATCGGTTCGGCGGTCTCTTCGTCGGTGACATCGTTGCCGGTCGTGGCATCAGCAGGCGACTCCACGCACCCTCCTCGTAAGGGACCGAATATTCGTTCCGATCACAGTAGACGTGCTTCGCTCGTGCCGTCAACAGTCGAAAACTCGCGCGCTCCGCGCCTTTTCGGCGATCGATCTCTCCGGGCTCATGCAGCTCGGTTCGATGGCAACTCTTCTCTTGTGAACCGAATCTTCGTTCCGTACGCTGCAATCGAGGCATCGAGCCGAGAACGAGATGAACTCCCGGCGATCCGCGCCACCGGACAGGACGTCCGGACTCGAGACGGTTCGAGAACGACGGGAGCGATCGGCAACCCGAGACGGCGTGACGGGTGGACAGTCCATGGGCGTATGCCGCTGATCCACCGATCCGTCGGCGATCGCCGATCGAACAACGGTTGAAAGGAAATCCAGATGGGGCGTGTGGCAGGAAAGGTCGCGTTCATCACGGGTGCGGCCCGAGGTCAAGGGCGTAGTCACGCGGTGAAGCTGGCCGAGGAAGGCGCCGACATCATCGCCGTCGACTTGTGCCGGGATATCGCGACGATCAGGTACGCACTCGCGCGTCCGGAGGATCTCGCCGAAACCGCCCGGCTGGTGGAGAAGGCGGGGCGGCGGGTGCTGACGCGAGAAGCGGATGTGCGGCATTTCGATCAGCTGGAGGCGGCGATCCTGGCGGGAATAGCGGAATTCGGCAGGCTTGACATCGTGGTGGCGCAGGCGGGCATCGCCGGAATGCAGGGTGAGCCCAAGGATCAGGCGTGGTGCGATGTGATTGCCACCAACCTCATGGGCACCATCAACGCCATTCAGGCCGCGCTACCGCATCTGAGCGAGGGCGCGTCGATCATCGCGACCGGATCGACGGCCGGTCTGATGCAGACCAAGCAGCTCGACGTGCCTGGAACCGATCCGGGTGGCATCGCGTACGCGCTGTCCAAACGCCTACTGTCGCAATACGTGCACGAGTTCGCCGCACAGTTCGGGCCGCGTAACATCCGGGCGAATGTGATTCACCCGACGAACTGCAACACCCCGATGCTGCACAGCGAGCCGATGTACCGCGCGTTCCGGCCCGACCTGGCGAATCCGACGAGAGAGGACGCCGAACAGGCATTTCCCATTCAACAGGTCATCCCGGTCCCATACGTGGAGCCGGAGGACATCAGCGATATGGTGGTCTACCTCGCCTCGGATGAGGCCCGCTATGTGACCGGCATGCAGATGCGCGTGGACGCGGGTGGGTACCTGAGGTGGTACGACTACCACATCTGACCGGACGCCGACCGTGTGAAGACCTGCCTCGGGTACCCGTCGGAGGACGCGAGGCAGGCGCGGTCGCGACCGATCGCGTTGTTCCGTCGAAGGGCGCGCACAGCGCGAGCGTGCGCCGCTGGGCGCGGAGACCCGTGCGCTTCGGATGATCCCGAGACACAGGCTCTTTCGTCAGCGCGTGACCACACCGCGCAGAGAGGTGTCGCGAGCCAACTGCAACGCGCGGTGAGTGCCGATCTGTCGCAGGATGTTCTCGGGAATCCACTGCACACCGATGAAACATCTCGCGAGCAACTCGGTCGAGCGACTATCGATCGTGATTTCCCCGGATTTTATTCCGGCGGTCAGCATCGACTTCATCTGCCGCACCCGCGCCGTGAACGACCAGCCCGGACTGGATGTATCGGGCGGAGATTGCCGCATCCACGCGAGCTGAATACGGAATTCGTCGGGAAAGCGATCGAGTGCCGTGATATTGATCCAGCTGAGCGCGTCCAACTTCTCGATCACGGTGGAATTCGAACGCAGTACGGCCTCCCAGCCCGCTCCGACCTTCTCCCCGAATTCCCGCATGATGGAAGCCAGCAGCTGGTCTTTCGATCCGATCAGGCGATAGACGGTGCCGGTCGCCATACCTGCCGCCGCCGCGATATCGCGGGCCGTGGTGGCCTCGTATCCGCGTCGGCCGAAGACGGTCCTGGCAGCGGCTCGCACATGCCGCGCCTTGTCGCTGGCGTCCACGTCCACGTCGGCCCACGACTCGATCACCTCCGATGCCGCGGCGAACGCGGGGGACCGGTCGAGTTCCGCGTCGCCGACGGGTGCGGAAGCTATGCCTTCCAACAGGATCCGGCACAGGAGTTCGGCCACGCGACTCGGCGTCGCCGTCTTCCTGATGACGTCGAGTCCGACGTGCAGCATCGATTGACAGATGCGGTCCGCGAGTATCGGCAGGTCGACGTCGGGTCGGATGTAGCCACTCCATTTACCCGCACGCAACGTCTGCAGCATGGCGTCGTTCAGCTTGACCGGTCGCAGTTGCGTGAGCGCGGTGAGTTCCGTTGTGGCGCTGGGGCCTTCGAAGAACGACATCTGGAGCGCGGCGCGATTGCGGACGGCGCACTCGGCGATGGCCACCCCGAATTCCACGATCTTGTCGGGGGCGGGGCGTTCGTCGGGCTTGTCGAGTCCGGCGACGGCGGCGTCGGCGACCCGGTCGAGGTCGGCGTGGTAGCGCCGCATCAACTCGACGAGGATGGCTTCCTTCGACTCGAAGTGGTGGTAGAGGCTCCCGGGCAGGATGCCCGCCGCGTCGGCGATCTCCTGTAGCGACGTGCGCAGGCCCGATGTGGCGAACATGGTCTCCGCGGTCATGAGAATCTCTGTTCGACGGGTTCCGTCGTCGTGCGGTTCTCCGCCGCGGCTCTTCGCTCCAGCGCCCGCGCGCTTGGCCGTGGTCATCGCCGCCTGCCGCTCGTCGGCGCGTGCCGCGTCGGTGAAACGACCCGGCGCCGGCATTCGATGGGGACTACCGGAAAGGGCACGCGGGCGGGTGCCGACCGACGTAGGCTCATGGTCGGGGCCGACTCGATACCGGGTAACCCTGGTCACCGCCGAACATTGTTCTCCCGTCGTCTCTCGTAAACTTCGACAATACCCGCCCCCGAGACATAGATTTGTTCACGGTGTCCGCGCGTGGACGAGAGACGATCGAAATCACGTGGGCGGTGACGTGGCCGCGCTACGAGGACGGCAACTTCGAGGCGAGGTCGAGCACGCTGACCGTATCGGTCCCGGTCTTGCGAAGACGTTCCGACGAGCGGAAGCCGAGATTCACATCCGTCGCCAGTTCGCGGAGCGCGCCCACCGTCGCCCGGTCTTTCGGAATGTGGCGGAAAGGATCGAACGAGAAGAGCCGCAACGCGTTCTGATGCGTGATTCTGTTGATGTCGTGATCGGACACTCCCCGGAAATGTTCGGCCAGTGTCTCCGGAGCCAACGGCCACGTCGAGTCGGAGTGCGGATAGTCGCATTCCCACGTGACCATATCGAGGTTGAGTTTGTCGCGGCTCTCGATGCCGAATCCGTCGTCGATGAAGCAGGTGACGATGCGTTCGAGAAACACCTCGCTGGGGAGTTTGCCTTTGAAGTCCTGGTGGGTCCACGCGCGGTGCGTCGTGTAGACGCGGTCGATCCGTTCGAGGAAGTAGGGGATCCATCCGATGCCGCCCTCGCTGAGGGCGAAGGTGAGGTCGGGGAATTTGCGCAGCACCGGGGACCACACCAGATCCGCCGCCGCCTGCACGATACTCATGGGCTGCAGGGTGATCATCGTGTCGACGGGGGCGTCGAGCGAGGTGATCACCACCTGCGACGACGAGCCGATATGCAGGCATACGACGGTGTTCGTATCGCTGCATGCCCGCCAGAACGGGTCCCAATGCGGATTGTGCAGTGACGGATAGTCGAGTTTGGCGGGGTTCTCGGAGAATGTGACGGCGCGGCAACCCTTCGCGGCGACACGTCGCACTTCCTCGGCCATCAGCCGCGGATCCCAGATCGGGGGCAGCGAAATGGGAATCATGCGTCCGGGATAGGCGCCCGCCCATTCGTCGATATGCCAGTCGTTGTAGGCGCGCAGTACCGCGAGGCCCAGGTCTTTGTCTTTCGCGCGGGCGAAATACTGGCCGCAGAACTGCGGATAGGAGGGGAAGTTCATCGCGGCGAGCACGCCGTTGGCGTTCATATCGCGGATTCTTTCGTGGATGTCGTAGCAGCCCTCCCTGATCTCGCTGAGCTTGGTCGGCTCGGCGCCGTACTCGTCCGGTGGCCGTCCGGCGACCGCGTTCAGTCCGACATTGGTCGCCTCCTGCCCCTCGAAGACCCACGCGTCGGTTCCGTCGGCGCGTTGGATCAGTTTCGGGACGTCGTCCTTGTACTCGGCGGGGATGTGGTTGTCGAACATGTCCGGGGGTTCGACGAGATGGTCGTCGACCGAGACCAGGATGAGATCGTTCATGTCCATGTGGCGCGCTCCTTCGCGTAGGAGTTCGAATCCCGTGCGGATGAGAGAAATTCACGCGATTCGGGTCCGGGCGATTGACTTGTTGTCAGGGCCGACCTTACGTTGGAACAGAAATTAGGTCAATTCTGACGGGCCTGGGAGGTGGGTGGAGATGTTCGACCGTGGGGTGATTCGGCGATGAGCACGATGATCGAGCAGGGAAGGCGGAGCAGACCGTTCTACGCGCCGGTCTCGACGGAGGAGTCGGTGTTCAAGGCCGCGTACAGGCAGGGATTGTCGATCGTGCTCAAGGGCCCGACGGGATGCGGTAAGACCCGTTTCGTCGAGGCGATGGCCTATGACCTCGATCGGCCGCTGATCACCGTGTCCTGTCACGACGATCTGACGACCGCTGACCTCGTCGGCCGATATCTGTTGCGCGGCGGGGAGACCGAATGGGTCGACGGCCCGCTCACCCGAGCGGTCCGAGAAGGGGCGATCTGCTATCTCGACGAGGTGGTCGAGGCGCGTCAGGATACGACTGTCGTGCTCCATCCACTGGCCGATCACCGGCGTCAGCTGCCGATCGAGCGCCTCGGCGTCACGGTGGACGCGGCGCCGGGATTCGGGCTCGTCGTGTCCTACAACCCGGGTTATCAGAGTGTGTTGAAGGATCTGAAGGACTCGACTCGCCAGCGCATGGTCGCGATCGAATTCGATTATCCGGCACCGCATGTCGAAGAGGCCATCGTGATGCGGGAGGCCGGGGTCACGGCATCGGGCGCCGCGGACCTGGTGCGGCTGGCGCAGGCGATTCGGCGCCTGGAGACGGGAGGGCTGCGCGAGGTGGCCTCGACGAGGGTGCTGATCGCGGCCGCGCGACTGACGGTGGAAGGGCTGTCCGCGCGGGTGGCGGCGCTGGCCGCCATCGCGGGCCCGTTGACCGACGACCCGACGGTGTCGCGGGGACTGGCCGAGATGATCGATATCTACATCCCGGAATCCTTCGGCTAGACAGTGATTGACGGGTCTCACGCCGGTCGCTACAGTCTGAACAAATCTTAGGTTTACTCGTTGTTGATCGTTGCGAGCGGAATCATCGGAAGGTGCCATGTCCTACGAAAGCGCAGCAGAACCGATCAAAGTCGGCTATCTGATGGACTTCCGGCTGCCGGAGAGCTACCCGAAGGAGATGCTCGACGACCTTTCGCGACCGTTCGAGCTCGTCTTCGACGAAGCGCTGCGGGCTGGCGAGATCGATCGGCCCGTGCGGATCGTCTACAAGGAAGTCGAGGGTTTGCCCAAGGGCTCGGTCAAGGCGGTGATCGACGGTTTCGGCGAACTCGTCGACGAGGGATGTCTTGTGGTCTTCGGGCCCAACATCACCGATAACTGCGTCGCGGTGAAGGAGGCCGTCGAGGAGCGGTTCCGGGTTCCGGCGATCTCGGTGACAGGAACCGACGACTGGCTGGGGGAGTGGACGTTCTCGTTCCCGCAGGGGTCGATGACCGACGAACCCATCTTCTGGGCGGATCTGCTCGCGAAACAGGGATATTCGACGGTCGGATTACTCGTCGAGCAATCGCTGATCGGTCAGAGCTACCAACGGAACTTTCATCGTGCGGCCGAGGCGAAGGGTATCCGGGTCGTGGCCGAGGCGCCGATAGCGCAGACCGCGCAGGACATCGGCGAAGCCGTGGCGGTTCTCCACAAGGCCGCGCCCGAGGCGATCATCCACTGCGGCTTCGGATTCGGCATCGTCTTCATCAACCCCGCCCTGGAGGGGCTCGGTTGGAACCCGCCGCGTTACACCAGCACCGCCTTTCAGAATGCCTGGGTCAACCCGGTCATGTGGCGGGCCTTCACCGGCTGGATCGGGGTCGATCAGTACGACGAGGGCAACCCTGTCGGGCAGGCGTTTCTCGATCGCTACGAGAAGCGGTACGGCCGCCGGCCGCAATATGTGGTTCCGATGGTCAATCACGATGTCGCGCAAACCCTGCTGCGGGCATTCACCGACGCGCGGCCGCTGAGTCCACGCGGGGTCAAGGAAGCGCTCGAACGCGTGAAGATGCTTCCCGCCGCCTCGGGTGCGCCTGGTACCCGCGTGTCGTTGGGCAAATGGACCAGGCGGGCCTGGATGGGCGCGGGCTATCTCGTGGCGCGTCGGCTCGATACCGACGGGGTCACCTCGCATCTCGTCGATCGTTTCGGAGAGGACCGGCGATGAACACGGAGAAGACGATATCGCCGGATCACCCCGGGAGTACGACAGCGCCGAGCGGCGACTCGACGGCGCCGACCGAGCGCAGCTACCTACGGTGGGGCCTCCTCGCTCTTGCCATCCTCGTCCTCGGCCTCATCGCGGCGAACGCTCGTCGCGGCGCGGTATCGGATCGGATCCGCAACCCCGAGGTCGTCGGCGCGCCCCGACCGGTCGAGCCGCTGTTCGGATTCGATCACTGGATCGACGTGATCCACATCGGGACGCTGATCGCGGTATTGCTGGTGATCGCGGTGTGGGTACGCATGTTCCGCAGGAACCCGCGCGACCCCGTCCTGCTCATGGGGTTCATGACGACCATGATCGTCTGGCAGGACCCGATCATGAACTGGGCGCCCTTCGCCGTCTACAACCCGGAATTGTGGCACTGGCCGGAGGACTGGCCGCTGGTGTCCCTGTCGCCCACGGTCGAACCCTTCGTCGTTATCGGGTACGTGATGTTCTACCTCGGCCCCTATTTCCCGGCGGTCCGGATCCTGCGCAAACTGCAGGCCACCCGCGCCCCCGACGCGTTCGTGTGGAAGCACCCGTTGATCAGCCTCGCCCTGCTGATCCTGCCGATCGGCTTCGTGTTCGACATGATTCTCGAGGTATCCCTCGTCCGCACCGGGATGTACATCTACTCGCAGGCGATTCCGTTCGGAACCATATTCGCCGGCTCGACCTACCAGTTCCCACTGCTGTGGGAATCCTTGTCGGTGACATTCGTGATGATCCCCGCCGGGGTGCTCATCTTCCGGGACGACACCGGCAGGACAATCGCGGAGAAACTCGCGCGACGAGCCAGGATATTCGTCGGCCGCCCCTTCGTCGGCATGGTGATCGTGATGTTCGTGATCATGAATGTCTCGTACTTCGTGTACGGCGGTTGGTTCGCGGTCATCAAGTGGACGGGCGCGGCCACCTCGGTCGCCTGCCCGTGGCCCTATCCCGAGGCCAAAGTGTATGACCCGCAAGGGTTCTATGAGAAGAACGGCGTCGAGGGCCCCTACTCGGTCGGTATCTGGTCGGAGTGGATGAGCGCCCAACCCGACGGACGGCCCGACGTCGAGGCGCCGGCCGACGGTGGACGATGCGGAGGGGCCGAATGAGCGAGTCACGAAGCGTCGTCATCACCGGAGCCTCCCGAGGTCTCGGTCTCGCCTCCGCGAGGCATCTCTATCACCGCGGCTGGCACGTGGTCGCGGCCATGCGATCGGTCGAGAAGGGGATGGCCGCGCTCCGCGAGGCCACCGGGGCTGCCGAGAACGATCCCCGTCTGGTCGGGGTGCAACTGGACCTGTGCGATTCGGAATCCGTCACCGCGGCCGCCGCCGCGATACGGGACCTCATCGGTGTGCCCTACGCGGTGGTGCACAACGCCGGAATCTCGGCTGCGGGCGCGGTCGAGGAAACGCCGATGGACCTGTGGCAGAAGATGTTCGCGACCCACCTGTTCGGCCCGGTCGCTTTGACCCGAGAACTGCTGCCGGGGATGCGTGCGGCGGGCCGTGGACGCATCGTTCTCATCTCGAGCGCCGGTGGGGTACGGGGAATGCCGGTGATCTCGGCCTATTCCGCCGCCAAGGGCGCACTGGAGCGCTGGGGCGAGTCACTCGCGGGTGAGATCGCCCCGTACGGACTCGGGGTCACGATCCTCGTGACGGGTGTCTTCGATACCGAGATCATCACCGACGAGGGAACATTGACCTTCCGCGACTTCGACGGTCCATACGGGCGCCACCATCGGACCATCGATCGCCGCGGACGGGCGGCGATGAGGATCGCCAACCCGCCGGAGAAATTCGCGGTGCGATTGGGCAGAGCTCTCGACGGAAAGGCCCCGTACACCCGCCGCTCGGTCGGGGTGGATGCCGCGGCACTACTGGTGTCCAACAGGCTCCTACCGACCAAGGCGATGCATCAGGTGGTCCGGGTCGCGATGGGGCTGCCCAAGTACAAGGCGATGCGTCCGGCGACACCGCGGCTCGGTCCGACGGCCCGCGCGATGATTTTTGCGGCCAAGGTGCTCCCGGAGTCGGTGATGCGGCGAATCGTGCTGATGCTCATGAAGATTCGACCACCGATGACGCCCGCCGCTCCCGCGGCCGGCGCCCCGGTCATCGACAAGTCCCCGGATTCGATCACCGAGGACGGTCATCGCGGCGAGGAGAGTCCGATCCATGACTGACGCACCGGCACCTCGGTTCGAGTCGAGATTATTGATCAACGGCAGGCTGCTCGAGGGCAGGGCGGGAACGTTCGCCAATATCAATCCCGCGACCGAAGAGGTCATCGGAGAGGTGACCGATGGGTCGAAGGCCGATATGCACCTGGCCATCGATGCCGCTCGGCGGGCGTTCGACGAGACCGGCTGGGCTCGCGATCACGCGTTTCGGCGGCGATGCCTGCTGCAACTGCACGACGCGGTGGAGGCCGAGAAGGAACAGTTGCGCGAAGAGTTGATCCTCGAGGCCGGATGCCCGCGCGCGATCACCTACGGTCCGCAGCTCGACGCACCACTGTCGGACGGATTCCGATATCCGGCGGATCTCATCGGCAGTTACGCGTGGGAAACCGATCTCGGCGACGCGTTCGTACCGCTGACGGGTGTGCAGACGACACGCAGAGTTCTGCGTGAACCCGCTGGCGTCGTCGGCGCGATCGTTCCGTGGAACTTCCCCTTCGAGATCACCGTCAACAAACTGGGTCAAGCTCTTGCCACCGGCAATACGGTAGTTCTGAAGCCCGCGCCCGACACCCCGTTCAATGCCACCCGTATCGGACGTTTGATCGCCGAACAGACCGATATTCCGGACGGCGTGGTCAATATCGTCACGGCATCGGACCACCTGGTCGGCGAAGAACTCACGCTGTCACCCGAGGTAGATCTGATCTCCTTCACCGGCTCGACGGCGGTCGGTCGGCGGATCATGGAAAAGGGCGCCGCGACGATGAAGCGGCTGTTCCTCGAACTCGGGGGTAAGTCGGCGACGATCGTCTGCGAGGACGCGGATCTGAATTTCGCCTGCGCCATCGGAATCGCGCCATGTATGCACGCGGGTCAGGGCTGCGCGAATCCGACACGGATGCTGTTGCCGCGCTCCCGATACGACGAGGGCGTCGCGTTGCTGAAGCTCTTGTACGACAACATCTCCCCGGGTGATCCGCAGGATCCGGCGACGCTGTGCGGCCCGGTGATCTCGGCCGCGCAGCGCGATCGGGTACTCGGATATATCCAGAAGGGTATCGATGAGGGCGCGACCCTGCTGTCGGGTGGCACGGAGCCGCCCGAGGGGTTCGACAAAGGATTCTGGGTCAGACCCACCCTGTTCGTCGATGTCGACAATTCGATGACGATCGCGCAGGAGGAGATCTTCGGACCGGTCCTGTCGGTCATCGCCTACGACGATGACGACGACGCCGTCCGTATCGCCAACGACAGCAGATACGGCCTCGCGGGCAATGTCATGTCCGGTTCGCTCGATCGGGCGCTGTCGCTCGGACGGAGACTGCGGGCCGGGTTCATCGGAATCAACGGCGCCGTCGGATACAGCGCGGATGTTCCCTTCGGCGGTTACAAGTCCAGCGGTATCGGGCGTCAGAACGGGACCGCTGGATTCGACCAGTACACCGAAATCAAGTCCATCGCCTACCCGGCGTCGTGAAGGAGTTCCCATGCAGTTGTTCGACGATCTCGAGGACTTCGGGTCCTTCGACGACGTGGTGTCCGGGGATGTGCGCGACCCCTATACCGAACTCGCGCGTCTGCGTCGCGAAGAACCGGTACAGCGCATCGAGCTGTCCGCGATGCCCGGCGACAACACCAAACCCCTGTTCATCGCCTACCGGTACGAGGATGTCCAGCAGATGTTGCGGGACAACGAGACCTTCTCCTCCGCCATCATCATCCAGGCTTTCGGCGACGTGCTCGGCCGACACGTCATGCTCGGCATGGACGAGCCGGAACACGGGCGGCATCGGGCGCTGGTATCACGGGCGTTCGCGCAGAAGGCACTCGCGAAATGGGAAGACAATCTCGTCGGCGCCGTCGGGAACGAGCTGATCGACCGGTTCGCCGCGAGAGGCAGCGCCGACCTGGTCACAGAATTCACCTTCCCCTTCCCGTCCCAGATCATCGCGGGTCTGCTCGGCCTTCCCCGCGAGGACTATCCACAGTTCCAGCGGTGGTCGATCTCCTTGCTGAGCTTCACGATCAACCCCGAACGGGGTAAAGCCGCCTCCGTCGCCATCGAGGAATACCTCACTCCTATCCTCGCGGCCAGGCGCGAGGAGCCGCGAGACGATCTGATCAGTCGACTCGCCGTGGCGGAGATCGACGGCGAGCGCCTGGCCGACGAGGAGATCTTCTCGTTTCTCCGACTGTTGCTGCCTGCGGGCGTCGAGACCACCTACCGGGCGCTGGGCAACCTGTTGTTCGGTTTGTTCACCCACCCCGAGCAACTCGAGGCCATCCGCGCCGACCGGTCGTTGATTCCCCAGGCGATCGAAGAGGCGGTGCGCTGGGAACCCCCGCTGCTCACCATCACTCGCATCGCCACCAAGGACACCGAACTCGGTGGAGTCCCCATTCCCGAGGGCTCGTCGGTCATGCCGATGCTCGGCTCGGCCAACCGCCAGGAAGATCGCTGGGACAACCCGGACGAGTTCGACATATTCCGTCCGGCCCGCCCCAATCTCGCGTGGGGCCACGGCACGCACATGTGCCTCGGAATGCACCTGGCGCGCTTGGAAATGCGTGTCGCGATCAATTTGCTGCTCGACAGGCTGCCGAATCTGCGACTCGACCCGGCCGCCGACGACCCGCACATTCGTGGACAGGTCTTCCGGTCGCCGACCTCGCTGCCGGTGCTGTTCGACACCGACGGGGGCGCGGCGTCATGACCGGCGAACTTCGCTTCGACGGGCGCGTCGCGATCGTCACCGGGGCCGGACGCGGGGTGGGCGCATGTCACGCGCGGTTGCTGGCCGCCAGAGGTGCCCGGGTCGTCGTCGCCGACTACGGCGTCGACTTGGACGGCCGGGGTACTTCGAACGAGCCGGCCGAGTCCGTCGTCGCCGAGATCCGTGACGCGGGCGGTCGAGCGGTCGCGGTATGCGCCTCGGTAGCGGACGAGGGCGGGGCAGGCTCGATCGTCGATGCCGCGATCGACGCGTTCGGTCGCGTCGACATCGTGGTGAACAATGCCGGCATATCCGACCCCGATACCTTCGACTCGCTCACCATCGGGCAGTTCCGGGCCATGGCCGATGTGCATTATTTCGGAACGGTATTCGTCACCCGAGCGGCGTGGCCGCATTTCCGCGCGGCCGGATACGGCCGTGTGGTGAACACCGTATCGGAGGCGATGCTGGGGAATATTCCCGAGATGACCAGTTACGGGGCCGCGAAGGGAGCGGTCTGGGCGTTCACTCGCACTCTTGCCACCGAGGCGGCCGGTACCGGCATTCGCGTGAACGCGGTCGCACCGAGGGCCTACACGCGGATGTCGGATGCCCAGTCGACGAAGGTGGCCGCCAACCGTGGCCTGACTCCCGAGGTGATGGAACAGATCAACGCGGCGATGCCGCCCGATATGGTCTCCCCGGCCGCGGCCTATCTCGCCCACGAGAACTGCGCACTCGATGGCGAGGTGCTGCGCGCCGGTCTGGGAGGGGTCGCTCGCATCGCGATCGTGGCGTCCCAGGGCATCTACAAGTCGCCGTTGACGGCCGAGGATATCGCCGACAATCTCACCGCGATCATGGACATTCGTGACAGCGCCGCCGTCGAAATCGCCTGATCCGGCCGAATCACAGTATCGCAGAGGAGCATTCGTGCCCGAATTCGAGTCGGTCGACTATTTCACCGACCAGAGCTTGATCCCCGACCCCTATCCCTATTTCGACTATTTGCGCGATCGGTGCCCGGTACTTCCGGACGGTCCGGCGGGCGTCGTCGCGATCACCGGTCACCAAGAGGCACTCGAGGTATACCGCGATCCGGCCATGTCCTCGGCCAACGCCGTCGTCGGCCCGTTCGCGCCGCTGCCGTTCACCGCGGCGGGTGACGACATCTCGGAGCTGCTCGAACAGCATCGGGGCTCGATCCCGATGGCCGAGCACGTGGTCACCATGGACGCCGAACAGCACTGGCGGACCCGCGCGCTGCTCAGCAGCCTGCTGACCCCGAAACGGTTGAGCGAGAACGAGGATTTCATGCTCGAACTCGCCGACCGACAGCTGGATTCATTCCTCGCGAACGGCCGCGTCGAATTCATGTCCGGCTACGCGAAACCGTTCTCGATGCTCGTGATCGCCGACCTGCTCGGTGTGCCGGCAGAGGACCACAAGGAGTTCCGGATCGCGCTCTCGGACCAGCTCGCCGGTGAACTGGACACCGAAATGCAGCACAATCCGCTGGCATGGCTCGAGCAGAAATTCACCGACTACATCACCACTCGGCGCGAGAGTCCCCGCTCGGATGTGCTCACCCAATTGGCGCTGGCGCAGTATCCCGACGGAACCACACCCGAAGTCGAGGCAGTGGTCAAACTGGCGACGTTCCTGTTCGCCGCCGGACAGGAGACAACGACCAAACTCCTCAGCGCCGGGATACGCAACCTCGCCGAACAAGCCGATCTCCAGGAGCGGGTACGGTCCGACCGGACATTGATTCCCTCGTTCCTCGAGGAGACGCTGCGGTTGGAGAGCCCGGTCAAAAGTCATTTCCGGCTCGCCCGGACGTCGACCTCGATCGGCGAATGCCCGATATCCGCCGGCGCGACCATCATGCTGCTGCCCGGCGCCAGCAACCGCGATCCGCGGAAGTTCGATAATCCGAACGATTTCGAGGTCGATCGGCGCAATGTTCGCGAACACGTGGCATTCGGCCGCGGACCGCATTCCTGCCCCGGCGCGCCCTTGGCGCGCACCGAGGGGCGCATCTCGATGAACCGAATTCTCGACCGCATGGCGAATATCCGGATCGACGAGTCCGAACACGGGGCTCCGGGCAATCGCACATACCACTACGATCCCACCTTCGTCATGCGCGGATTATCCGAACTGCACATCGAATTCGATCCCGCACCCTGACGAGACGCAGTGACAGGTTCAATGAAACAGGACGCGTACGCGCACGAGGACCTCAGCCGACTCGAAATGCTCGCGTCCGCGATCGCGGGCCGCCCCCTGAAAGTAGCTGGGCTGGAACCGGGGGAGCGTGCCTGGACCGATGGCGCGACCCTGTTCCTCGACGGGGCAGCGGACCCTCGGCACCGCCTCGAATCGCTGTCGGTCCAGGCATCGCTGCTCGCCTGCGGAGGGCTCGCCCCCGCCATCGTGCGCGGACTCGGTCGACGCCCGCGGCTCGCGGCCAGATATCTCGCGATCGAGGGGCATCGATCACTCCTGGCCAACGAGTCGCTGCTACCGCCCTCGGTCGCCGAATCGGTGGACCGCGCGCTGGCACGATCGGTCGATTCGCCGGAGGCGTCGCTGATCGTCGCTCGCGGGCGAGCACCACTGGCCGACCCTCCGGGAAGTTTCGGTGTCATCCGACCACGCGAACTACTCGACACCACCGAGCGTGACCAGCGTTCCGGCGCCGCGGGAACGCACGCACCGCGGCGAAAGTCCGAACACGACGTGGTCGATCTACTCGACGAATCCACCGACGACGAGCAGATGGACGGCTTGTCGAGCCCGATAGGAGGTGGTGGTGCGCTGGGCAAGCTATTGCAGCGCATGCTGGGCGCGGCCCGCCGCACCGGCGGGAACGGCCAACCGGGAGCCGATTCGGCCACCCACCGGATGCGCGGCGGCATCGCGGGCAGCGGCACTGTCTTCTCGACGGCGACCGACGACAGCTCGGATCAGAATCACGATGCCGAGTCCGCCGGAATCACCTATCCGGAATGGGACGCGCATCGGGGCCGGTATCGACCGGCGTGGTGCACGGTCCACGAGGTCGAGCCGCCCACGACACCGGGAGAGCCGGTACTTCGACCGAACAGTCGGCAGTTGCGGCGCGCCTTGTCCCGATCGGGCCTCGGACTGGGTCGATATCACCGTCAGCGACACGGCGACGACCTCGACATCGACGCGGTCGTCGAGGGTCGCGTCGAGATGATCGCGGGATCGACACCGGACGAATCCGTCTATCTCGACAGTCTGCGGCGGCGTCGCGATCTGTCGGTGCTACTCCTGCTCGACATCTCCGGTTCGGTCTCGGAGGCGGCGTCGCACGGGCAGACGATTCACGAGCAGCAGCGTTCGGTAGCCGCGGCCCTCGCTGTCGCGCTGCACGAACTCGGTGATCGAGTGGCGCTGTACGCGTTTCGATCACAGGGACGCTCAGCGGTGCAACTGTTGCCTGTCAAACGATTCCACGAAGTGCTCGATGCCGCGACGACGCGGCGTCTGAGTGGTCTGGTTCCCGGATCCTATTCGAGATTGGGAGCGGCCATTCGGCACGGCACATCGATTCTGAGCGACCGAGGAGGCACACCTCGGCGGCTATTGGTCGTCCTGTCCGATGGATTGGCCTACGACCACGGATACGAACGCGCCTACGGAGCGGCGGATTCACGGCGTGCGCTCGCCGAAGCGTGGCGAGCGGGAATAGGCGCACTGTGTTTGACGGTCGGTGCGCGAACAGCCGACGACGAACTCGGCCGGGTATTCGGCAGCGCGGCACACGCGCGTGTCGAGAATCCCGACCAGGTGAGCCGGATCATCGGTCCGTTGTTCCGTTCGGCCCTCCGGTACACGAACGCGCGCCCCAGAGTCACCCGCAGGGCTGTGACGACACGGCCCGCGATGAACGCGACACCTCGGGCTGTCGCGTCTTCCGACACATACAGCGAGTAACTCGGTCACGAGTTGGCAAGGAGCACAGTGTGATCGACTTCAACGGGCAGGTCGCGGTGGTTACCGGAGCCGGGCGAGGCCTCGGACGTCTGTACGCGATCGAACTGGCGAACCGTGGCGCCGCGGTCGTGGTCAACGATCTCGGAAGCAGTATGCACGGTGAGGGCACCGATGGCGCTGTCGCCGATCGGGTAGTCGAGGAGATCGAACGATCAGGTGGTCGAGCGGTCGCCTCCTACGATTCCGTCGACAGCCCGGAGGGCGGCCAGGCCATCGTCGATACCGCCGTCGAGACGTTCGGGCGGCTCGATGCCGTTGTCAGCAACGCGGGCATTTTCAACAGCATTCCGTTCGACGAACTATCGGTCGAGAATTGGCATCGCATGCTCGCGGTCCATCTGAACGGTGGCTTCTATCTGAGCCAACCCGCGTTCAAGGTGATGAAAGCGCAGCAGGACGGTGGCCGATTCGTCTTCATCTCGTCGTCGGCCGGCATCTTCGGGCAGCCTCTCGAAGCCCATTACGCCGCCGCGAAGACCGGCCTGATGGGACTGGCCAACGTCATCGCCATCGAGGGAGAAGAACACGGAATTTTCGCCAATACGGTTCTGCCGACCGGATTTTCGCGCATGGTCACAGAGACGGTAGGAGATGAGAAGTTCCTGTCCGAATCCGGGTTCATGCGCGCGATCCGGCCAGAACTGGTGGTGCCGCTGGTCGTATTCCTTGCCAGCAGGACGTGCGAATTCACCCACCGGAACTATTCGGCATGCGCGGGCCGGTTCGCGCGAGTGTTCATCGGTCTCGGCCGGGGCTGGCTCGCCGACGCCGACAGCGATCCCACCTGCGACGACCTCGCGGAACATCTCGGTGAGGCATCGGAAATCGAGCCGTTCATCGTTCCCGCGTCGATCTTCGACGAGGTGTTGGAAGTCTGCGACCGCCGCGGCATCAGTGCGATGCCGGGGGGTGCCGAGATCGCGATTCCCGAGGCGGCGCAGTGACTATCGGTGCGGAGCATGGCGACTATCGGTGCGGAGCACGGCCATGTTGTGGGTTTGCGCAGGCCCGGCCGGAACGCCGGGCCTGCACATGCCACCGTCAGCACATGTCGAGGTTGTTCGGATGCGGGTCGCCGACACGGTGGAAGATCGGCTCGCTGATCGATTTCATTCGAAATCCGCCATCGACTTTCCCACATCGGCGAGGGTCAATGGCGCGCCGTAGTCCTTCGAGAATCGGTAGTGTTCGACGTTGCAGCGGTAGAGACCGGTATCGGGCCCGAAGTCGGCTGCCACCCACCCGTCAGGTGTCGCGCGTTCGATATTGAAGCAGGAGATGGGGACATTGCGATCGGTCAGATTCACCGGCGCGTGCAGTCCGCCTGCCGTCCAGGACTTTTCCGTGCGCGCGCCCTCGTAGACGCAGCGGCGGGTGAGGTCGTCGCCGCAACGCGCCGCGGCTCGCGCGAACAACAACCAGGATGAGATCGCGCGCAACTGTGGGAAGGTCATCTCCGAATCGGGTGCGTACTCGGCGAACATCGCCTCGACCTGGCGCAGGGCCGGAACGGAACTCGATTTCTCGAAGGGGGCGACGCCGCTCAGGTCGACCACATTGTTCTGGAATTCGGCCGAACGCCCCAGATTCTTCAGGAAGGAGCGGGTGTAGTTGTTGTTGGTCGCGTCGATCCAATCGAGCCGATAACCTATCGTGGTCAGTGCCTCTTCGAGTTTCGGCAGCTGTGCGGGCTCGCCGTTGAAGACCAGGCCGCGAACCTGCTTCTCCTTGATCGTCTGGGCATAGGGTGTCCAGTTCGAGACTCCCGCGATGGGGTAGAGATCGTGGTAGATGACCGTCGCTCCCCGCGCTCGGAGACTTTCCTCGGTCTTCTCACCGAGAACCTTGGTGATCGGCGAATCGGCGTCGATGATTCCGACCTTGTCGATCGAGTTCGGATAGCCTTCTTCGACCAGCCACTGCCGGAATCCGGTGTAGACGTCGTGACGTGGCAGTACCGACGGTGACCCACTGACCTCCAGATCCGCTGCGACACTGCCGGGTTGGGAGATCTGCGCGGGAAAGCTCGGCAGCAGGCAATTCAGCCGATCCTTGACTCCCAGACCGTCCAGGCCGGTTCCGCCACCGACCAACGCGAAATCGTCGCGGCACGCCTCGCGCATCCGCTGGCGGACCTCGGTGAGGTTGGTGTCGTGGATATCGACCTCGATTCGGCGTCCGGCGATGCCGCCGTGGTCGTTGCACCACGACGCGAATACCTCGGCCGCGTGGATGAATTCGGGATTCTTGCTGAATCCGAAGTCGGTGAACACACCGACGGTGATGGCCTGTGCCGTGACGCCCTGGGCCGATGCCTTCGTGGGCGAACCCTTGCCGCAGACAGGGCCGAGGTCACCGAATTCGCTCGGTACCGAGGAGGCGGGTTTGTTCGCCGACCCCTCTTCGATACCCGAGCCCTCACGACCGCAGCCGACGAGCAACACCAGCGCGGCCGCCAGCACGAGCGGTGTTCGGATCGATCTCATAGTGTTCCTCCGCTCTGTGATCGCGCGGTCATTGGCATCGGATCAGCCTGCGCGAAATGGGTTTTCGATGTTGTGGGGTTTCTCATCGGCCGAGCCATACCGGTTTGCGTTTGTCGAGGAAGGCTCGCGCGCCCTCCTTCGCGTCCTCGCTGTTGAATACGGTTTTCTGCCATTGCCCCAGGCACTCGTTCGCCTCGGCGGCATCGGTGACCGCGAGCCGGACCAGTTGTTTGCACGCGGCCAGCGCCAAGGGCGCGTTGTCGGCGATCCGCTGTGCCAGGGCCAGCGCGGTCGGTAGCACTTCTCCCGGTGCCACGACCGCGTTGACCAGCCCGACCTCGTAACCCCGCGTCGCGGTGATCGGATCCCCGGTGAGAGTCAGTTCCAATGCGATGCCCAGTGGCAGTCGGGTGCCGATGAATGTTCCTCCGGCCGCGGGAAACAGTCCACGTTTGGCCTCGGGGAAGCCGAAGCGAGCCGTGGTGGCGGCGACGATGAGGTCGGCGCCGAGCAATAGTTCCAGGCCGCCACCGACGGCGGTGCCGTTGGCCGCCGCGATCACCGGAATGGAAATCTCACCACGGACGAGTCGCTGGTAGGCGGCCGCGCCCTCGTTCCCGGTGTCGAAGTCCGAGCCGTCGGCGAATGACCGCAGGTCCATACCCGCGCAGAACGCTCGGTCGCCCGCGCCGGTGAGTACCAGTACCCGCGTCTCGGGATCGGTCTCAGCGGCCGCGGCGGCCACGCCGACGCCACGCAGCATCGACGTCGTCAAGGCGTTCCTGGCATCGGGGCGGTTGAGTTCTATGACCGACACCGGGCCGTGACGGTGTATGAGGAGCTCTTCGGTGCCGGTCATCGATCGTCCTCGCCGGTCCGGCGGAGTCGGTCGGAGATCGGCTCCGCGATCATCGATCTGCTGTGTGCCGCTCGTCGGTATGAATGGCGCATGTGTGGTGACGCTGAAGTGGTTGTGTCGCAACGGATGCCGTTGTCCACTCGATCCGTGTGGCTTCGCGGGAATCGACCGGTTCGGTTTGTCATGGGTGTCAGCCGTTCTAGGACAGAAGGATCAGAGAGCGCCTTGCTCGCGGCTGGTCGCTGGTCCAGGCAGGCAGTGCGATTTCGCTCCTGGCAGTGGTAACTGGGTCAGGCCTACGCGGATCGGCTACCCCCGGCCATGGCTTGACGCTGCTGTGCCTCATCAATAGAGTCATCGGAACGAATATTAGGTCATGAATGAGGAGATTACACGCCTGGCGGGAATGTGAACAGTCCTCTTGTCGCCATTCCTCTGCGGCCCATACCGCTCGCGATTCGGGACGGATCGAAGCATCCCGGGCTCGTTGCCCGAGGCCGCTCTGATCGGATCTATCGGCGATGCGTTGGTTTCATCCGTGCCGATGCAGGAAGCCGTGCAGGACCGCCTGGGTGAGTTCCCCGACGATCGCCTCCCTCGATGGCTGTTCGGCCCCGAAGTAGGTCGAACGCAGCGCGGCCATGCCGACGATCATCGCGACCGTCGAGTGGGCCGCGAGATCCGGATGGTTCGATCGCACTCCCCGGAGGTCCATGCCCTCGGTGCTGATTCGACCGAGTACTGCGAGGGAGTGCCGGATGTCGGCGATGCCGGTGTCGACTATCTCCTCCTCGCTGAGACTCTCCGATGCCAACAGGGTGACAACGAGGCCGCGGTGCTCGACGAACACGTCGTAGAGCTGTCCGACGAAATGTCGGGCCAGTTCCTCCTCGTCGGTCTCCTCGGGGACGACCGATTGCCACGTGCGGCTGAATTCGTCGATGAAGCCGGTGAAGGGAAGGACCAGCGCTTCGCGGAAAAGGGCTGCCTTCGAGCCGAAGTGGCGGAACAGCAGGGGTTCGGTCACACCGGCGGCCTCGGCGATCTCCCGCGTGGTGGTGCTGCGGTAGTCCTGCTCGGCGAAGAGGGTGCGGGCCGCTTCGAGTAGGAGTCTGCGGACCGCACCACGAGGGCGGCGTGTCGACGGGACGGTCTCTGTCGCTGTCTGATTGCTGGGGGGTGGTCGCTGGGGCACGGGTGATTCGCTCCTGAAACCGCGCTTGGCGGTCGATGAATTTTAAGATAGTCTCCACTATCTAAACTTAAGATAGTCTTCACTATCCAATGTCTTGGACTCGGGATCGAAAGGGGTGTGGACGTGGGCGCAGTCATTATGCTGGGTACTTTGTTCGGACTGATAGCGGTCATCTTCGGTGTGGTGTTTCGCTACGACCCGGAAATGGGGCGCGCTCGAAACCGGGAGCGCGACCGGTGAGCGATGAGTTGACGCCCTTGCTGAAGGCGGCGATCGGTTTCGCCTACATCGGTGGGTTCACGTTCGTCGCGGTCGGCGTGTATCTCAGCTATCGTCGCCGGCGCCTGCACCCGCTGCTGTTGGCGTGCATTTCGGCGATCTCGTTCTCCTGGATCGAGGCACCCTACGACTGGGCGGTCTACGCGCAGTTCGCGCCCGCCATTCCTCGCATGCCGTCCTGGTGGCCGTTGAATATGACATGGCACGGCCTGCCCGCGTCGGTGCCTCCGGGTTACATCGCCTACTTCGTCCTGCCTCCTGTGATCGGCGCCGCGCTCGGGCGACGGCTGATCGTCAAGTTCCAATGGCCTAGGCCGACAACTCTTCTCGTCGTCGGACTGGTCGTCGGCTGCGTCTGGGCATTTCTGTTCAACGCGATCCTGGGAGCCCGGCTCGGCGTCTTCTACTACGGTCGCGTGATCCCCGGACTCGCCGTGTGGGAGGGGACCAAGAATCAGTACCCGCTCTACGACGCCCTCGCGATGGGGGTGCAGATAATGGTGTTCACCTACCTGCTCGGGCGCACGGATTCCGAAGGTCGCACTGTCGTCGATATCTGGGCGGATGCGAAGTCGGCGAGCCGTTTTCGCTCGTCGGTCCTGTCCATCGTCGGCGTGGTCCTCATCGGACATGTTCTCTACGGCGCCGTCTTCGCCCCCCATCTCGCTACGAAGCTCGGCGGTTGGGTAACCGCGGGACCTACGGCTCCCTTGTTTCCGGGCGTGCCGAATCAGCCCCCATAGGAGTCGGCTTCGCTCGCGAAGGACGAGGTACCCCACGTGCCCATCTTTTTTGTCACCCTGCCTGATGGTCGACGAGGCGATCGGTTCGTATGTACGCGCGCGGCACGAGTGGGATGGTCCATATCAGAACAAATATTTGGTTGTATCGCGTCGGTCTGCCGCGGTGCGCTGAAGGGAGCAGACACGTGACCGAAACCCATGCCGTTGATCTCTATTACGATCCCTACGATTTCGAGATCGACGCGAATCCGTACCCGGTCTGGAAGAGACTGCGTGACGAGGCGCCGCTGTATTACAACGACAAGCACGACTTCTACGCGCTGAGCCGCTACGAGGATGTCGCCGCCGCGCTGCCCGACTGGGAGACCTTTCGCTCCGGGCGAGGCACGGTCGCGGATGTGATCTTCTCGGGTGCGGAGATCCCGCCGGGGATCATCCTGTGGGAGGATCCACCGATCCACGACGTGCATCGCAAGCTGCTGGCCAAGGTTTTCAGCCCCCGACGCATGCTGGGGATCGAGTCGCAGGTGCGGAATTTCTGCGCCAGAGCCCTCGATCCAATGGTCGGTGCGAGAGAATTCGATGTGATCGCCGACTTCGGCGCGCTGATGCCGATGCGTACCATCGGCTACCTGTTGGGCATCCCGGAAGCCGACCAGGCAGCCATTCGTGACAGCACCGACGAGGTGTTGACGCTCACCGACGACACCACCGTCACGCACTTCGACGAACTGACCTTCGAACGGAGCATCGAGGTGTTCGCCGAGTACATCGATTGGCGAGCCGAGCATCCCTCCGACGACCTGATGACCGAGCTGCTCAACGCCGAGGTCGAGGAGCCCGACGGGACCCGCAGGCGGCTGACCCGCACCGAGGTCCTCACCTACACCAGCACTGTCGCGGGTGCTGGCAACGAGACGACGACGCGACTGATCGGGTTCATGGCGCAGTTGCTCGCCGAGCATCCCGACCAACGGACGCAGATCGCCGCCGAGCCGGCACTGATCCCCCGGGCAGTGGAGGAGACGCTGCGTTTCGAGGCGCCCTCGCCGGTCCAGGCCCGCTACGTCGCCCGAGACACCCGATTCCATGACCGGACCGTGCCGGAGGGGTCCGTGATCTTGATCCTCAACGGGTCGGCCAACCGAGACGAACGTCGTTTCCCCGAACCCGATCGGTTCGACATCCATCGCAACGCAGGACATCTGAGCTTCGGCCACGGACTGCATTTCTGCCTCGGCGCCTCGCTGGCCCGGCTGGAGGGCCGCATCGCGCTGGAAGAATTGCTGCGGCGCTGGCCCGAATGGGAAATCGACTACGACAACGCCGCACGGGCCCACACCGCGAGCGTTCGCGGCTGGGCGCGACTGCCGATGATCGTGCCCTCCGGCAGAGGGGCGCCATCGAGAAGTTCCTAGATCACATCACCGAGATCAGTACTTCCGAAGCCGCCACAGTCCGGCTGGAGGCTGCCGACATCACACGCGGCCTCGCTGAACCGCACCTCCGATGCGAACGCCGTGCTTGTCGGTGTCAAATCCGTGCAGGGCGGGCGCCGCGCCGCCGTGGCCGCATCTGATAGAGGCGATACCAGGCCAGCGTGAGGAAGACCGCCGCCAGGCCGGCGACGACTCCCATGTCGAGCAGCCACGTGCCCATGGTGTGTTTCCATAGCGGGTCGGGTGCACCATCGTGCGGTGAGAGGGTGTCGAGGTCGAGGCTGGCAGCTCCAGCGCCGTAGCCCCAGCGGGATGGCGACAGGTAGGACAGCTGTTGCAGAACGGGCGTGCCGGGCAGCCGCACCAGACCGCCGGTGAGCACGAGTTGCGCCATCGACAGCACGATCAGCAGTGGCAGTGTCTTTTCCGAGGTGTTCACCGAGACCGATACCAACAGGCCCAGCGCCAGCGATGCGATGCCGAGTAACGACATCGCCAGGATCAGCTCCAGTTCGACGGAGGTGAATATCCCTGTGGGCGGGAGGCTCTCACCGAGAGTGCCGATCACGAACAACACCGCTGCCTGAAGGACGGTGATTACACCCAAGACCAGCACTTTCGACATCAAATAGACTCCGGCCGAGAGGCCTGCCGCGCGTTCTCTGCTGTAGATCGTCTGTTCCTTGACGATCTCGCGAATCGAGTTGCCGGTGCCGACGAAGCATGCGCCGAATATCAAGATCATGAGCTTGGTCGGGGCGTCGGTGTTGGTTCCTGGGGCCCCGGTGAATCCCTCGCCCGAGGGCACCGCAGCGATCAAGCCGCCCAATAGCAGCGGCATCACGCCGAGCAACGCCAAATAGCTGCGGTCCGAGGCGATCACCGCCAAGTAGCGCCTGCACAGTGTGCTGAGCTGGCTGAGCTTGGACTGCGGCGCGGGCGGCGGTGGTGCCGGCGGGCGCTGCACTTCCGTCGATCCGACGTCGTCGGTCAGCCCGGCCGCGACGTAGCTCTCGAAGCGCGGAGAGTCCCGGAACTCACCGGCCCAGTCGCGGTCCTCCTCCCGATCGAATGCTTGGAACACCTCGGCCCAGGTGCTCTGCCCGAATTGCTGCAACCCCTCTGCGGGCGGTCCGTAATAGGCCAGCTTGCCGCCGGGCACCAGGACCAGGAGGCGGTCGCAACAATCGAGATTCGCCACGCTGTGCGTCACGACGATGACGGTGCGCCCGTCGTGCGCCAGTCCGGACAGCATCTCCATGACCGTCTTGTCCAGGCCCGGGTCGAGGCCGGAGGTCGGTTCGTCGAGGAACAACAGCGACGGTTTGGTCAGCAACTCGAGTGCGACGCTCACACGTTTGCGTTGCCCGCCGGAGAGCCGATCAATGCGGGTGTCCGAGTGCCGCGACAGCCCCAGTTCGTCGAGGACTTCGTCAACTCGCTGTTCGCGCTCCTCGCTGCGTGTGTCACCGGGGAAACGCAGCTCGGCCGCGTAGAGCAGGGCACGTCGCGTCGGGAGCTGGTTGTGCAGGATGTCCTCCTGCGGAACCAAGCCGATCCGGTGTCTCAGCTCTTCGTAATCGGTGTACAGGTCGCGTCCGTCATAGCGGACGGTCCCCTCGGTCGCGGGCCGCAGCCCGGTGACCGCGCCCAACAACGTCGATTTGCCCGCTCCGCTCGGCCCGATAACCCCGACAAGTGAGCGCTGCGAGATGGGGAAGCTCACCTCGTCGAGGAGCACTTTGCCCTCGGGTGTCCGCACGATGAGGTTCTGCACCGAGACCGAGATGTCACCGGTGTCGACGGACTCGCGCAGTTCGTTGCCGACGAGTCGGTAGGTGGTGTGCCCCATGCCGATCAAGTCGGATTCCGACAGGTCCGCGGCCTCGATCCGGTGGCCGTTGACGTAGGTGCCGTTGTGGCTGTCGAGGTCGACGACTCGATACCTGCCTTCGGCGATCACCTGCAGTTGGGCATGATGGCGAGAGACCATGAGGTCGGGCACGACGATGTCGTTGTCGGCGGCGCGCCCGATCCGAAGCGTGTCCGAGATGATCCGTATTACCGCGCTGGGATGGGCGGCCGGAGGCGAGGACCGCGACACTCGCCGGGGCAGGCCCGGCTCGAACTTGGTGATCGTGGCGTCATCGTCGAGGTCATAGCCGGGATTCGGGACGACCATCGTGTCCCCGCCGGCATCATCAACGGTCTCGGGCTCGGGGCCGGGTGATGTTTCCAGCGAGCAGGACAACTGCGCACCATCTTTGGCGTGACCGAGCTGGAAGGTCTCGTCGTGGTCGATCACCATCCGCTCGACGCGGTGCCCGTCGAAAAAGGTGCCGTTGAGGCTGTGCGCGTCCTCGATTTCCCAACCGCGCGATCCCTGCTCCAGCACCGCGTGCAAGGTCGAAACGCGCGGATCGGTGACAACGATGTCGGCGGTCGGATCGCGGCCGACATTATATGCACCTCCGGCGCGTAGTCGATAGACGCGTTCTCGCGTCTCCACTACAAGAACCGGCGATTCGGAGAATTCCGTGAGGGGCTGCCCATCCGCCATAACGGGAGTATACGACCGTGCCGAACTGTCGCGGGGATAATCGGCCACAACTATCCCTCGCGGTATCCGCTTCATTCGGGTCCGCGCTCTGAGTAATATCCATTTGACCAGGGAAAACCTGGCCCGGTGAACGGGGAGGTGACCTCATTCGATCGCGCGGAACCCGCAGCGCATCCGCTCAATGTCCAAGCCGGAGAAAAACACTGATGTAATTCGTAATACAAATCCTGTAGAACCGGATGCGAGATCGAAGCCGAATATTTCCACATTTGTTTCATACGCCGAATTCTTGTTGCGTCGGATATTTCACGCCGACCAACCGATCCGATGAACACGACCGATGATGCCCGGTCAGCTGGCCGGGAGTTTCACCACCGGATCGGGGCCCAGATCGGTGACGTATACGTCACCCGCCGAGTCGACCGCTACACTCTGGGGATTCTTCAGGCCGGTGAACGGCAACGGGGTCGGCGTCGACGCGCCCGCCGCCAACCTCACCACCCATTGGTTACCCCAGTCGACGACGTACAAGTCTCCCGCCGTGCCGACCGCCACAGCCTGGGGATCTTTGAGCCCGGTGAAGGGCAACGTGGTCGGCGTCGACGCGCCCGCCGCCAACCTCAGCACCCGCTCGGTACTCAATTCGGTGACGTATACATTGCCCGCAGCATCGACCGCCACACCTTGAGGATCTTCGAGCCCTGTGAACGGCAGCGTCGTCGGCGCCTCCGCGCCCGCCGCCAACCTCACCACCCGATCATTACCCCGGTCGCCGACGTACACGTCTCCCGCCGTGTCGACCGCCACACCCTGGGGATCTTTGAGCCCGGTGAACGGCAGCGGGGTCGGCGTCGACGCGCCCGCCGCCAATTTCACCACCCGATCGTTACCCGTGTCGGTGACGTATACGTTGCCAGCCGTGTCGACCGCCACACCCTGGGGATTATTCAGGCCGGTGAACGGCAGCGTGGTCGGCGCCGACGCGCCTGCCGCCAATTTCACCACCCGATCGTTACCCATATCGGTGACGTATACGTTGCCCGCCGTGTCGACAGCCACATCGGTGGGCAGGCTGACGTCGGCGAACGGCAGCGGAGTCTGTGCGGAGTAGTCCGAGGAGATAGGTGTGGGCGAGTTGCCGTTGCCGCCTGATTCCCGTTGGGACACCGATGACGACAGCTACGGCGGCCACCACCGTAACCGCGACCGCGGCGGCGAGCAGCCCGGCGGTCTTGGGCGACAATCTGATTCGCCGCCCATGCCGCGCGGCCACGCCCCCCGTGGCGCTGACCGCGGAATCGCCCACCGCGGCGCAGGCCGCCGCGGCCAGCTCGCGCACGGTCTGGTAACGGTCGTCGGGGTCTTTGGCCATTCCCTTGGCGATGACCGCATCGAACGCGGTCGGTACATCGGGTGTAGTGATGCTGGGCCGCGGCGGCAGGGTGTGCAGGTGATGGGCGATCACACCCTGCATCCCCGCTGAGCTCGTAAACGGCGCCCTGCCGGTCAGGCACTCATACAGCACGCACGTCAACGCGTACACATCCACTCGGGCATCGGCCTTGACCTCCGAGCCGATCGCCTCCGGCGCCATGTAGGCGACGGTGCCGATGGTCTCGCCGATCGAGGTCAGCGTACGGTCGTCGGCGGCGTGGGCGATCCCGAAGTCGATCAGGGAGGCGAACTCATTGGCCCCCAGCAGGATGTTGGTGGGTTTGACATCGCGGTGAACCAGCCCTGTGTCGTGGGCCGCCTGCAACGCGCCGGCCACCTGCGCGATGATCGCCACTGCCCGCCGCGGCGACAAGGCCCCTTCTCGTGCGATCACCTTGCGCAGGTCGGTGCCCTCGATCAAGCGCATATTCAGATAGAGCCGACCGTCGATGTCGCCGAAGTCGTGGATGGGGATCACATGCGGCTCGGTCAACTGCGCCACCGCCAGGCACTCCCGGCGGAACCGCTCGCGCAACTGCTCGTCATCGGCGAAGCGCTCGGGCAGCAGCTTGAGCGCCACCACCCGGTTGGTCAGCGAATCATGCGCCCGCCACACCTGGCCCATGCCGCCCTGACCCAGCAGCGACAACAACCGATAGCGCCCGAACGTAACCGCTCGCTCCGAGGCCCAGGTGGCGTCCCCGCCACCGATTGGTATGTCATCCATGGTGCCGTCCCGTGACCACTTGTCTGGCTAACGGCCGTGCTCGCTTACATTCCAACCCGCGCCCGCGAGCAGATAGCCCCACACTAGTCGATTCGGGCAGGCCAGATGCTCAATAGCCGAACGTTATCGTCGGTGTACCCGAGGTTGCTCGGCGGCTGGCTTCTGCATAGATGCAGGTAGAAGGAGTCCCGCGATGTTCTGTGTCCGGAGGGGATACATCCGCTAACCACACGGATCGACCTGCGGAAATGACTGGCTCTGCGGGGGTGATGCTCGGGAGTGCGACTCGGTGGTCTGCTCGACTGGATCCACTTGTATGTCTGATCGGGTTGACGGTGTCATAGTTCGCCGAGGAAGTCGGCGCTGGCGCCACGCCCATCGATCCGGACCGGGTCGCCAGCGTCGCGTTGCTGAGCAATCCCGCCAAGAATCCCGGCAGTGACCCCCTTCCCGGCCGACCCGGCCAGCACACCCCCGACCCGGTGCCGGGGACCACCGGCGCCTCGACCTCCGCGGCGGAGCAAGCTCCCGTTCCCGCCAACGGCGGCATCGCAGGCTCGGAGGTCGAGGCGCCGCACTGTCGGGCAGGGTAGAGGAGTCGTGCGTGCCCGCCGACCTGGCGTGTGACGCACCCCCGCGAGCGGCTGCACTGCACACCGCTGCCGGGGTGCTCGCCCAGGCGGACCTTCGCGGCCCCTTTGACCACTGCCGCTTCCGTGGGTGCTGCGTGGTCGCAGACCGTGACCGAAGCCAGCGCTGCGGTCGTCCTCGACGATCTCTCGATCACCGACGGACGAGTCGACTACTCTCCCCAGCAGAGCATTTCGCAACGCCTCGCCGATGCAGCCCACCCCGACCTCGATTCGGCACCGGGAAAGTCAACAGGCCGTCGCGGACAAGACCGCGGCTCTCACCGCGGCCGCCATCGCGGATCCGATCGGGCAGATCCCTCGCCTGGTCGGCCAAGTCATCGCCGCCCTTCCACAGATCGCCGCGGACAACGCCGATCTGGTGTCCCCATGCAGGGTGATCTCAGACACCGCTCGGTGTCTGCGGCAACAACTTTCGAACATTCTGTCCGGGGCGGCCGCACCTGCTGCTGGCTCAGTATGATGCTTGAGCCAGGCCGTGGCCGGGCGTCCGCTCCGATACGAGCGGCACCACCTCTCGGTCCGGATTGAGCGCACAAACCCGCGGGCCGCGAGCGCTGCCCGCGCCCCCGGCTACGCTGAGGGGGGGTGTTCCTCCTCTTCGGATACGGCCGCAAGCAGAAGCCCCTCGGCCCGGGTGGGATCCGGACCTGCCCGCGCTGCCACAACACCACGCAGTGGACCCGGCTGCGCGAGTACACGCAGCTCACGATCTTTCTCATCCCGGTGCTGCGCTGGGGTCGCAAGCAGTTCGAGTCCTGCGGGATCTGTGGCGCCGCCATCGCCGTCTGAAGCGCCTGCATCGACGGCGGCACCGGCGGAAGGGCAGTTGAATTGGCGGGTGTCGCCACCTACGCTCCGGGGTTTCCTGGGATTTCATCCGAGAATCGATCGATGCCCTGGAAGCGCTGTTGCGTCGGGGGCTGGGCGGGTACTGGGACAACGGCGTAGACCACGAGTTTCTGGAGCAGGTCGGGCCCAAGCGCGGCAAGATCAACCCCTTCTCGACGTTCAAGCGCGCATACGATCACTGCGGCAGCGGTACGACCTCAACGTCGGTGAGTGGGACATCGTGCTGACTTCATGACTCGACCATGCCGCCGATCCGGAACCCCGTACCTTCTGGCTACACTCCTGCACTACGCCGACGACCGCTCGCGGTCCGACTCGATCCGCCTATCAGAGTTGCCTGAGTAGAGGGGTTCGAAGAATGAAGTTCGGAAAGACGACCGCTGCTGTTCTCGTGACAGCCTCGGCCATGGCCGTCGCGACGGCAACCGCCCACGCAGGACCTGCCGCGATGGCCGAAACAGGCTGGGAAGCAACGATTTCGGGCGTCGATAACGGGATCGGCTACCGGATCGCCGTTTCGCCGGTGGATGAGGTCGTCACCGCCACCGTAGAGAACGGCAGCTTCGCACTCGTGGGCAACGGCGCGGTGATGCTCGAGACGGGCGACGGAGCGGCGGTCCTGGAAGTGCCGCGGTCCTACGCCGTCGACGGCCGCTCGATCACCATGGCGCACCACATAGCCGCCGACGGCCGCACCCTGACGCTGACGCCACCCGCGGAAGGTGTTGCGCAAGCGAAGGACATCAGCTCCTACGACCGGCTCGTGGAGCAGATCAACAAGAACATGCCCGGCGTCGTCGGCGGCGCCATCGTGGGTGGCCTCCTCGGAGCATGCCTGTTCCTGATCTGGGGCGTCAGCATCCCCCTGGGTGTGCTGGTCGGCGGAACCGTCGGCGGTTCGATCATGGGCGGCCCGGAGTTCTTCAACGCTGTACAGGCGTTCGTCACCGGTCAGCCCTGATCAACCGTCTGCCGACGCCGTGTGAAGCAGTGCGGCCGCTTCCCTGCGACACCATGTCGCAGCAGTTACCTGCGAACTACATGGGCGGGCGAGTCGCCCGCCCGGATGTTCTCCAAGACGTGAAATTGCTCCCAGGCCGCGCGAATCCGCCGCCGGGTCGGCTCGTGAGCGCGCAAGTTGGGCACCCTCGCCCGTTTGCCCGGTGGTAGATCGATCGCTCTTGCACGGATCCAGGTCACAGATGACGGGCAATCAATGGATCCAGCAGGACTCTTATACGGGAAGCCCTTGCTCTTGCACGTATTCGCGTCACTCGGCTCCGAAATTGTGCGCGAGAGGAGACTCGATCGCGGAGCGGCAACAAGTGTGTACCAACGAGGTGCACGAGCGTCTTCAATCTAGATCGCCATCGGAATGCTGTCAAACTGACAGCGGTTGCCGATGTTGCCTAAATCTCTGTCTCCAATCATGTTTCGTAGACGATGAGGATGATTGCTACGGTTCCACTTAGCCGCCGCACCGCGAGGTGTCCGTGCGGCCGGGCTGGGTCTGGCCGAACGAGACGATCTCGGGTGGGGCACTCCGGGCGGGCCACCGACGTATCGGTGGTGCGTTGCGGGCATGGGATATATTTCTAGGATTCAGGGCTCGGAGGGGGACGTATGGCAGAAGGTGACGGGACTTTCGATGTCGTACCGTCCGAAGTGGCCGATGCGGGGCGTTATCTACAGCTGACCGCCCAGGAGTTGATCGATGGCGTTCGCACTCTGGACATCGAGATCGGGGCGCTGTTGGAGGGATGGACCGGTGTCTCGGCGACCGCGTATCGGGCGGGTTGGGAGGAGACACGTCAAGGCGCGCAGACTGTTCTGGACGCGCTCACGACCTTGGCCGAACTGATGGGGGTCACGGCGGACACGCACACCAGGCTCGACGCGGATCGTGCTGCCGGTACGAGTTCGCTCGATCTGCCGTAGAACACTCGAGGGGGAAGAACCTATGGCTGAACCGTTTCGGGTCGATCTGACCGAGCTCGACGACATCACCACTCGCGTCGCCGGATTCGTCGGTTTCCTCGAAGACAGTCTCGACGGCATCCAGCAACGGATCACCGCGGTGCAGGCGGGTTGGGGCGGTACCTCCGCTACCGCCGCGAACGATGCTTTCGCCCGGTGGCTTACCGGCGCACGGGATGTCGCCGAGGGGATTCACGCGATGCGTGCCGCATCCTCTGCGGCGCATGAGCGCTATACGGCCGCTGTGGCCACGAATCTCGAGATGCTCGGACGCGGCGGAACGTCGTCGTGACGGTGCTGGATGTCGCGCCGCAGGTCTACTACGACGCCGCTGTCGCGTGCAATTCGGCTGCCGCTGGTTTCATCGGCGCTTTTCAGTCCACTATGCGATCCCTCGATGAAACCCGTGGCATGGCGGGCACTGTCGGCGAGGGCAAGATCTGGGCCGAATCCTATGACCAGCAGGCCAATGATCTGTGGAAGATCTCGCTGGACCTGACGATGGCGCTCGACGGCTATGCCCAAGTGCTGAACCAGGCCGGCTACAATCACGCCCTCGCCGATTACGATGCCTCCAGCGGTCAGCCTGAACCGCAGATGCCGACATTGAAGGCGGCATTCGGCTACTCGCTTCTGGAGTTGATATCGACCCTCCCGACCTCCGCGGGCGGTGACGGGCGAGGTCTGGTCGATGACGGTCTCGATCTCGCCGCCAAGGTCGGTATCCCGATCCCCGACGGTGACACCGTCAAGATGTCGCGCGCCGCCGACGTCTGGCAGGCGCTGTCGACGCACGCTTCGGTGACAGCGGTCGCCACCGAACTCGAACGTGCCGCGGTGATGTTCGAACAGGTCACCTCGCCGGATGCCAACTTCATCGATGAAGACCTGCGCGAACTGAAAACCGTCGCCACCGACATGGCCGGTGCCTACGGCGAGATCGCGCAAGCTTGCCGCGAGCAGAAACAGGCCCACGACGCCCTGCGCGCCGAACTCGAGCGACTGCTCGGAGATCTCGCCAAGGAGATCGCCGTCGAAGTGGCCGTCAGTCTCGCGCTGTCGGTCCTCGCCTCCTGCGTGAGCTTCGGTGTCGGAGGCGCCGCTGTGGCCGCGAGAACAGCCGCGGCGGTCGCCCGAATCATCGACAAATTCGCCGACCTCATCAAGATCGCGGTCAGGGCGGCGAAACTCCGCACTGCGGTCGCGGTCGAACGGATCACCGTCAAATCCAAAGAAATCGTCGGGCGCATCAAAGATCTTGGCACGAAAATGCTCGAGAAACTGAGGGGTAGAGTTCCCGCGAAGTCTTTGAAGGATAAGCTGGCCAACGCCGAGACCTGGAAAGGTGGTAACCTTCCGACCTTGAACGGGCCGAAGAACGGCTATCTGGTCAAGAGAGATGCCGACGGAAACATAACCAACTACTCCTTTTACGATGCCGATGGAGTAGCGACCAAACGAGTCGATTTGACCGGCAAACCACACTTGGACAAGTCGACGGGTGAGTACGTTCCCACTCCGCACGTGGTAGAGGTGCAGAAGAACGTAAATCCGAAGACCGGCGAAATATTTGCCCGTACCAATAGCGACAGTGTGCGGCCTGCGACAGCGGAGGAGATTCCCTGATGAACCCACCATCGGAAAGAAGCCGACTGGAAGATATCCTGGTCCGCTCGCGAAGCAGCGATGGTCTGACACGTGTGAATGCGATCCCCGAGTTGGGTGATTTCATGCATGACGTCAAGGCGCGGGACAGGTTGACAGAACTGCTCGACGACGAAATCGTCACGATGGAAGTCGATGCGGCAGAGGTGCTGGCGAGGAAAGGCGGAGCGACCGGCATTCTCGCTGTCCTCGAAGTGCTGGGCCGTCGCCGCGATGATCCCGACGCCGACTACATGGCATACCGGCTGAACGAACTCGACGCAGGCGGTGAGGTGCCGGTCGTCGAGATCGTAGAGTCATCGGGGCGAGAGCTATCGGACAACGCCGCGGTGGCACTGCGAAATCTGAAAGCGCTGCGTCATTCCCCCCGGTAACAAGGGATATCCCGTAGGTGTGGGCCGATTGCTGCGGCTGTCCGCCGACTACGAGTCAGTACGCGTAGGCAGGGATGGCCGAACCTCCATATCCGAACGAGGCTGCCCACCCGAGCGAAAGGGGGCAACAGCCCCCAAGTCCTGGATCCTCACACTGACAAACGTCATCGATGAAGTCAGTGCCTGCTCCCGGATCAGCTGGGGCGCGGATGGGGGAGGCCCCGCCATGCAGGTGCCGGTTTAGATCGATATTCCAGATCGCTCAGATATTGATCCACCAGATACTGGCGATCGGGCGCTGGGAGAAGGGTTACGAAACACGCTTAGTCGCAATCCAATTTCGGATGACGGTCTCAAGGTTGGAGCGTAATCGCTCAGCGGCCGGCGAGATTGGAGTCACCTCATCAAAACATGTGCCGCGCTTACGCTTTGCGATCAGTTTCATGATATTGTCTTGCCCTTTGGCTGGGAACACCAGATTGCAGTTTGGCCCGGGCAACTCGGCACTCAACCCGAGAAACGCTCGTCCGACACTCAACCCCGGCGATGAACTGTAATTCTTCGCCTCGATTGCTGCGATCAGCTTGCTCTGTTTCGGATGCGCACCTGATCGCCGACTCTGGTCCGCCTCATTGCATTCGAGGATCGCGACATCACATTCATGTGCGACACCCGAACTGCCCGCAACCTCTACGTCAAGGTGTATTTCGATAGCATTCCGTACCTCCGGAAATGTTACCTGTTAATCGAGCATTCTCATAGGTGAAGTGGATAAGGAGAGGGTGATGGGCGTGGAGGTCGGCGAGTGGGACGTGCTCGACGAACTGCTGGGACTCGTCCCGGAGATGGTCGACCCGAGCGGTGATCGCCGGTTCGCGTTCTATGGGCGGTGTTCGACCGAGGACAACCAGGATCCGGAGACCTCGTTTCGGTGGCAGCGGGGTAACGCGGAGAAGTTCGTCGACGGTGCGGCGATCGTGGCCGACTATTTCGATATCGGTCAGTCCCGCTCGGTGCCGTGGCACCGCCGTGAAGAAGCGTCGCGGTTGCTGGCGGATCTGAAGAACCCTGGGCGGGGGTGGTCTGCGATCGTGGTGGGCGAGGGCACACGGTGTTGGTTCGGTAACCAGTTCAGCCTGGTCGCTCCGCGTATCGAGGCGCACGGGGTGGAGGTGTGGGTGCCGGAGCTGAACGGGCTGTTCGATGCCCGCAACGTCACGCATTCGATGATGATGTCGATGCTGGGCGGGCTCAGCGAGTCCGAACGCCAACACGTCCAGCAACGCACCCGCGCCAGCATGGACGCCCAGGTGTTGAACGAAGGCCGACACCAGGGTGGACGCCCGCCCTACGGGTACCTGGTGATCGACGGTCCACCGCATCCGAACCCGAACCGGGCCTCCGACGGACTCAAACTGCGGATCCTGTCCCTGGATGCTGCGGCCGCGCCGGTGGTGGCGCGGATCTTCCGTGACTATCTCGCAGGTCTGGGGGATAAGCCGATCGCGACCGCGTTGAATCGGGAAGGTGTCGCGTGCCCGTCGGCGCATCGCCCGGAGCAGAACCGGCATCGTTCCCAGGATGGTTGGCAAGCGAGCACGGTGACCGCGATCCTGACCAATCCGCGCTACACCGGGTACGCGGTGTTCGGTCGGTGGAGCAAGAAAGAGGAACTGCTCGATATCGACGACGTCGCCGCCGGACATGTGGTGCGGTTCCGTCGTTCACCGAACGACCGAATCGTGCGGTCGCGCAAGCCCGCTCATCCGGCGATCGTGTCGGTGGCCGACTTCACCGAAGCGCAGCTGCTGCGTCGCCGCCGCGCTGGGACGAGCAACCGTTCGCGGGCGAAGCTGGAACGCACACGTTCGGCACCGCATCTGTATCTGTTGGCCGGGCGGATCCGATGCGAGATCTGTGATCGGCGAATGCAGGGCGAGACCGTGCATCAACATCCCTACTATCGGTGCCGCGCGAAAACCATCGCCCCCGGCAGCCCTCTACTCGCCGAGCATCCCCGTACTGTGAACCTGCGTGAAGACCACTTGGTGGGCCCGGTCGATGGCTGGCTGTCGAGTTTGTTCGGCCGCGAACACCGGGACCACACCATAGCCGCCCTGCTCGCAGCCCAACCCAGCGAGGACACCGACACCCGGCGAGCGGGATTGCGACAACGCATCACCACCGCCGAGGGAAAACTCGCCAATCATCTGGCCGCGATAGAGGCGGGCGTCGAACCTGCAGCATTGGTCGCGGCGATGAACGCCGCCCAGGCCGAGAAGGCCGCCGCCGAGGTTGAACTCAAGGGCCTGCCCCAGGTCCGGACACTCACCGAGACCGAGATCCAGAAACTGGTCGAGTCCCTCGGCGACGTGAAGGCCGTCCTGACCGCAGCGAATCCCGCCGACAAGGCCCAGCTCTACCGGGCACTGGAACTGGAAGTGCGCTACCACCCCGACAAACACAGGGCGATCGTTGGCGTCACCCCTTGTGGGGTTAGCACTGGTGTCCGGAGGGGGACTTGAACCCCCACGCCCGATAAAGGGCACTAGCACCTCAAGCTAGCGCGTCTGCCATTCCGCCACCCGGACCGGTGGATGTGTTCTGTTGTCACGCAGGGGACTTCGTATCGTCTCCGGCGAAGTGAAATACTAGACATAGTCGCGCTCGGAACGCCAATCGCGGGTCACGAGGTGAGGTGGACGCGATTCGCGCCGATGCGGTCGATGCGGTCGCGTCCCCAGGCGCCGAGCGGGCGCAGCGCACGGTTGAGGCTCGAACCCAGCTCTGTCAGTTCGTATTCCACGCGAGGTGGAACCTCGGCGAAGATTTCGCGGGTGACGATGCCGTCCTCCTCGAGTTCGCGCAGTTGCTGGATGAGCATCTTCTCGGAGACGCCGGGTAGCCCGCGGCGGAGTTCACCGAAGCGGCGCACGCCGTTCTCCTCCAACTCCCAGAGGATGAGCGCCTTCCACTTGCCGCCGATCACGTCCATGGCGGCGTCGATACCGCAGAAATATGGTCCGGATCTCTTTCCACCCACCGCGCGACCTCGCTACCTGTTCACACACCCGTTGGTAAGTACCCGACCGAATAGTAGGTACTTGTCTGCTCAACGAACCGCGGGCAGTCTTTGTTTCAGCGCGCTGACCACTACGTTTCCTATTCGAGGAGTTGACCAGCAATGGCGGATACCCAGCACATTCGAGTGACAGTTCTCGGTCTCGGCGCGATGGGGCAGGCACTGGCGGCCGCGTTGGTCGAGGGAGGCCACCCGACCACCGTGTGGAACCGGACCCGCGGTCGCGACGCCGATCTGATCGCGGCGGGCGCCGTCGGTGCGGTGTCGGTCGCCGATGCCGTCCGGGCGAGCGATCTCATCATCGCGGTTCTGCTCGATTATGCGTCGGTGCGCGAAACCCTGGACCCGGTCGCCGATCAATTGGCCGGTCGTCACCTGGTCAACCTCACCAGCACCGCACCGGAACAGGCCCGTCAACTGGCAGCGTGGGCTGCGGCCAACGGCATCCGGTACGTGGACGGTGGGATCATGGCGGTGCCGTCGATGATCGGTCAACCGGGTGCATCGATCCTGTACAGCGGGGATCGCGCCGTTTTCGAAGCCAACCTTTCTCTGCTCGAATCGATCGCTGCCGCAGAGTATCTCGGTGACGATCCGGGGCTCGCTTCAACCTATGATTTCGCGCTGCTTTCCACGATGTACCTGATGTTCGCCGGTTACCTCCACGGCGCGGCGATGGTTCGTTCGGTGGGGGTGTCCGCGTCGGCGTTCGCGCAACGCGCGGTCGCATGGGTGACCGCGATGGCACAGAGCCTCCCGGACTACGGCCGAACAATCGATGCCGGCGACTACGCCACCGACGTCCAACACCTCGACTTTCAGAAGGCGGCGCTGGATGCCGTCGTCATGGCCAGCCAGGATGCCGGTGTCGCGCTCGACCTCATCGGACCGGTCAAGAATCTCATCGACCGTCAGGTCGCCGACGGACACGGCGCCATGGCATTCGCTCGAACGTTCGAAGAGCTGCGCTGATCCGCCCGGGTCCGGTGCGTTCGGTGTCGGCCGAGCGCACCGCCGCGCACCGGACCTACCAGGCAAAAAAACCGCTACATAGATCCGTTCGTACCGCGATTTGGTCCCAGCCGACGCATCCGATAACCTTGCGGAGCATCACCGGTCCGGGTGGCGGAATGGCAGACGCGCTAGCTTGAGGTGCTAGTGCCCTTTATCGGGCGTGGGGGTTCAAGTCCCCCTCCGGACACCAGTGCTAACCCCACAGGGGGTGGTGCCAACGATCGCGAGTCGACTGGCTCCGTCGGTGAGGCCCTTCCACGGACAAGGTGCTGAGCGGCGTGATGGCGGTCGACTCCGCCACCGCGAAACTCCCCGGGATCATGGTCCCGATCACCACCGACGACCTGGAGACTGTCAACGGTCTGTCGTGGGTTCTCGGCAAGGGCGTCATCAAGCCGGGTGCGACCGTGGGCGTGGTGGCCATGGAGGGCAGCGCGGGTGACAACACCGTCGTCGGCGCGAAGTTCGTGGCCAAGCGCCACAACCTGGAGCTGGTCCTCCAGCGGATCAACCCTCCACCGACACCGACATGACGGCCCAGGTGGTGGCCTTCGCCCAGAAGAGGGTGGACCTGATCGTCGAGACCGCCACCGTGGCGCAGACCGTCTGGCTGGCCAGTGTGCTCGAGAGCCGCGGTGACAGCACTCCGGTGATGGCTACCCACATCAGCTGGGACCAGTCCGCGGTCAAGGGTGACGCCATCAAGGCGTTGCTCGACCGGGTGTATGTGCCCACGCCGATGGCTGCCTTCGGCAGTGAGTTGGAGGCTGCCACGGCGCTGCGCGAGAAGGTCCGCAAGAGCGCGCCTGACGGTAAGTCGCCGGGCACGTCGATCTACATGAACCGACCCTCGTCGACATCGCGGGTGATCTGGTGCAGGTGACCGCCGAGCCGTTCACCACCGCAGACGCCAAGGCGTTCCTCGACCAGCAGTGACGACAGTGCGCGGGCCCCGCCCCTCCGATGAGGGGCGGGGCCCGCGCCGTTTCTTGTTCATGTGCAGGTGTTGCGCTGACGATTTTCGCCGGTAAGAAACGCCTGCAGGCAATGTTTTCAGTGCGATGTTGCCTGCGGTGATCCGCCGTTGTGCCGAGTAGAAGTGACCGATCCGGCTGCGCGTGTTATTGCTACGAATGACCACCGGTCGGGCACAGCTGGTTGATGTCTGCTCGTGCGGCGGCGTCCCACTCGGTGGTCAATCATGCTCCACTATTCGGCGTACTCGCTCCGTCGGTTTGACCTGTTGGGTGAGCACCTGGGGGCAGCGCCGACAGATCGCGGCGCCTTCTTGCCGAAACCATCGGCAGTGTTTACGAATCGAGCAGTGTGGAAGTTCCGATACCACCTCATCCAGTAATTGGACACTGCCCGTGGCGATCCGGCACTCGTCGTTCTGGAAGTGGATACAGGCATCCCGGCATTTGCCGGCGAACCGGAACAGTTGCGTGGGTTCCAGCGGCGCGGCCGCATCGAGAATGTCTTGGGTCACCGGTTCGGGTCGGGAAGTTGAAACGATACGAAGCGCGCCCGAGACGACCTCCGCCACCCCGATCAGAACGGACTCACCGGGATCGGCGGGCGCGCTCGGACACAGCAGTTCATCATCGCGCCGGGGGTCGCCTACCTTACTGTCCGACTTCATACGGCTCGACCTCGATGACCACGAATCGTCCTTGCTGGTTTTGTCCCAACTTGACTTTCTGTAGATCTGGCTTGTTGTTGATCCAACGACCCATGATCAAGGTGTCGAGGCCGGGGAAGTCGGGCCCCTGGTCTTTGAGCAATTCCTTGACCGCGGCGATGGCGTTCCCGCTGAGCCGCGCGATCGATTCTGAAGTGAGGGAGTCGCCTCGATCTGTATCCATGCCAAGCCCCTTTATTCTCGCTGACGAGTGGGTAAGCGCTCTGATCGTACAGTGGTTAGCCAGGAATAATAGCTTTCAGGCATTGAATTCGAGCGCTTCTTGGTTGGGCGATTTGTGCTCTGCTACTCCTGCGACCGAGTGGCCATTGGGTGGCTGGCGCGGTCAGCTTCGCGGGGCAGCAGGTGTATTCACCGCGCTGATTTCGCTCTCACCGTCCACGCCAGATTTTCAAGATCAAGTGAACCAAGATGATCTTCACACCGGAGGCTCGGCGCCATCGTGATCGATCAGTCAGCGGTCTCACCTGGCCGATGCCGATAACGTTGTCAACCTGTCCGGCCTGCGGTCTCCGTCGTGTCGCCGAAGCCGATAGCCCGCCGCTTCTTATTGGTAGGCGACGCAGGCTTGCTGGCCGAGGTCGCGTGCCTCGCGCAGCGGCCCGCTGGCCGTGGTTCGCGCGCATGCGGCCGTGAGGGCGCGGGAGGCGCGATCAGTTCCGGAACGCCAGGCGAATCGGCCGTAGGCGAGCAAGCGGACGTGCAGCGATCCGAATACGGCGGTGTCCGGGTGTCGGTCGGTGCGGTAGTCACAAGCCGCGTCCGGTCCCGAGGAGTAGTTGGCCTCGGGGACGGAAACCCCTGCGGGCACCCAGCGCTCGAACACCGCGACGGTCAAAGCTATCAGACGCCCGCGTGTTCGAAATCTCGACGGCGACAATTGTGTACTCCTCCGAACGTCCACGCGTTGTCGCCCGGCTTCGTACTCGATGATCGAGTGCTCGGCATTTCATGTCATCCTGCACCGCTGGGAAGCGTATTCACAAAGCGGACAGTGGCGGATCGGACCGTCGGCAACGAAACCGGGCGGACGAACATAGGTTCGGCACCTGTGCCTACACGGTGAATCCGTGGTTACCCATCCGACCACTATGGCCCGCGTCGCGCTGCTGTCGCGGCAGCGACGCGGCGCCATCCGTGCCGCAGGTCGAGGACGCGGGTGTCGATCGATGACCGGTCCCGCCGAACTGCCGGTTCACCGGACCGATCCTGCTATCGGACAGCAGAATTGGGTTCATGTCGTCAGGGATTGCGTCTACTGTTGTCGCGGGCTTGCTGCCCTTGTTGGGGGCCGGGTTCGGTGCGTCGGCGACGCTGATGGTGCAGCGAAGTTCGGCGCGTGCAGCCAGGCTCAAGTTCGCGGCGGAGAGCCGCCTCTCTCACCGGGAGGAACTGAAGTCGGCGATCATGGACTACTTCGAGGCAGCTCAGCAGGTGCAGGGCGAGTTGGATGTCCGCGAGCGGGGCGGCGCGCCCGCTGATCTGAAACGGCTCATCGAGAGCGTCTGGCTGGCGGAGAAGCGGGTGGAGATCATCTGCTCGGATACTCTGCGAGACAAGATGGTTGCTCATGCCAGGGGTCTTCACGACGCTGTGCGCGATGCCGCGACGTATCCGGACTGGTGGGCTCACTGCTCTGTACTCCAACGCGAACTTCTGGCACAGACGAAGGCAGACCTGGCGCCGCAACACGATTGGTGACGTTCCAGACGACGCGGAGATCGCCTGAACTTCGGACTCACCGGGCCCGGTTCAGTCTTGGCCGAGGTCGTCGGACAGATCGATGCGTTCGTCGAGTTCGATGTCCACATCGATGCGGCTCTCGGTCAGGGCTTGCTGGCCGGTGTTCACCTCGGAGGCGACTTTCTCGTCCACGGCGAGCCTGGCACTGATGATTCCGGCCAGTAGGGCTCGGCCTTGTTCGAGGCTGTCGATGTCGAGTGCGGTGTTCAGCGCGGTGGCGCCCTCGGAGGTGAGTTCGACTCGCTTGTCGTCGTCGAATCCGATGTCGACGTAGAGGTTTTTATCGCCGGGATTCTTGCGCAGGCGAAGGGTGCTGGTGTCCACGGTGCCCAACCTCAACGGGTGGCTGTCGAGTGTGGCATCCACGGTGCCGGTGCCGATATCGAGCGCCAGGTCGGTCAACCAGGCTGTCTTCGCACCGGACCGCACGGTGATCTCGCCACCGAAGCGGATCGTGCCCCCGCTGACGCGTTGGCCGAAGAAGACCATCCTGCCGCCGTCGGACCACAATGTGACGAGGCCGTCGAGGCCGCTGTCCGGATCTACCCTCAGAGTCTGCGCACCCACCACGAGGGGGACAATGGTGCCGCCAGGGGCGGCAGGCACTGCCGCGGCCGCCCCGGTGAGAGCGTGGACCAGACCAACTGAACCGATCGTGACCGCAGCAGCCAGCGCTGCGAACTTCCTCCTCGAACGCACAGGGAAAACCTCCTCGAAGACGGGAAAGATCATCGGTCCCTCGAGCTTCGTCACCGCTACCGTGTCCGGATGGCTGAATCCTTCACGACGCCATCGGTGACGAGCCCGTCACGAGCGGGCACAGTCGGGCGAGAGTGGGTCCGGCGCGCCTGCCGTGGATCGTCTCGCGCGGACCGCAGAATCGCTGCTCATGGCGATCACTGCGGGACGTAGATCCGCACTCACACTGCTGGCCGGGCTGCCGTTGCTGGCAGCGGGCACGGCACGAGCACAGTCGGCGATGCCGGGGGTCGGTGTCGATCCGCAGCGGGTGCCCTCGCGCTACACGATGACGGTGTTCCGTGCCGACAGTGACACCACTTTATCGGTGTACGAGTCGGTGGACGGGACGCTGTTCACGCCGGTGGCCGAGCACGCCTACACGCCGCCGACGGGGTTGGTCCGTGATCCCAGCGTGCTGTCGCACACCGACGGCTGGTACTACCTCACCTACACCATGGCGGGTGATGCGACCTCGATCGGTCTGGCACGCAGCCGGGATCGGATCAGCTGGACGGCGATGGCTCCGGTGCCGATGCTGGTGCTCGGCGGTCTGGAGGGAGCGTGGGCGCCTGCGTGGTATGTCGATGCGGCGGGGCGGGTCGGGATCGTCGTTTCGCTGACCTGGGGTCATGGCTTCACCCCGCATCTGCTGGTACCGCTCGGGGCGGGGCTTTCCGCGTGGACGCCGCCGATACCGCTACTCGGTTTGAGCCCAGGCGGTCCGGATTCTCTCGGCTATATCGATACGGAACTGGTGCGGCTGGGCGGGCGGGTGTACGCGTTCGTGAAGAACGAGGACACGAAGCTGGTCGAGTTGGCGGTGGCCGATAATCCGTTGGGCCCGTACAGCTTTGTGGCCAAGGGGGATTGGGCGGGCTGGGGCGGCCCGCGGGAGGGGCAGTCGGTGGTGACGCTGCCCGACGGCGGGCATCGTATCTATCTCGATGCCTACACCGAGGGCCGCTATCTCTACAGCGACAGCTACGACGGGTTCCGGACCTGGTCGGCGCCGACCGAACTTCCCGGACTTTCCGGCGTCGTCCGGCACGGCACGGTGCTCGCCGAATTCGGTTCGCCGAAACGTCTCGACGGTCGCAGTATCGACACACCTCATTAGGCGCGGCCGAACGCGGCATTCGTGATCCAGGGATACGCGGTCGGCCGCATCGTTCTCGCGCCGGAGAGCGCGGGCGCCAGGCGCGGACCGGATCGGCGTGCCGTTGACACCGGTGTCCGAGAAATCCGTTGTTGTCGGACGCGCGTGACTGTGTGAGGTGGGTCGGCCGGTCGTGTTGTCGCCGTGCCCCTATGGTTGACCACGGCACGATATGGTGCGGACCCTGCGGACGAGGAGAGCGCCATGGACACCGGTACAGAAGTAAGTCCGTCGATTCACGCGGCCGGTGCGGGCGGAACCGTTCGCGCCGCAGTCGTGGTCGGCGCATTGGGGGTGGTGTTCGGTGATATCGGAACCAGCCCGATCTACACCATTCAGACGGTGTTCAACCCGAACGATCCACACCCCGTGCCGATCAGCACGGACAATGTCTACGGCGTCGTGTCGCTGATCTTCTGGTCGGTGATGATCATCGTGACGCTGACATACATTTCGCTGGTGATGCGCGTCGACAACGACGGTGAGGGCGGGATCATGGCCCTGATCACGCTGTTGCGCCGCCTCGGCGGTACTCGAGGGCGACGTGCTGCCGCCGTGCTGGCCGGACTCGGAATCTTCGGTGCCGCACTCTTTTTCGGCGACAGCATGATCACTCCCGCGATCTCGGTGCTATCGGCGGTAGAAGGTTTGAAGATCGTGTCGACAGGATTCGAGGATCTGATCATCCCGATCACGGTGGTGATCATCATCGGATTGTTCTCGGTGCAGCGCCGCGGCACCGCGGCGGTCGGTCGACTATTCGGTCCGGTGATGATCGCCTGGTTCGTGGCGATCGGCGCCCTCGGCGTCTCCGGGATCGCACGGCATCCGGAGATTCTGAAGGCGTTGTCGCCGACCTACGCGCTGGGTTTCCTGTTCGGGCACTTCGAGATCGCGTTCTTCGCGTTGGCGGCGATAGTGCTCGCGGTCACCGGCGCCGAAGCCCTGTACGCCGATATGGGCCATTTCGGGCGCAAGGCGGTCACTCGTGGCTGGCTGGGGCTGGTACTGCCGGCGTGCGCGTTGAGTTACCTCGGCCAAGGTGCGTTGCTGCTGGGCGATCAGAGCGCGGTGAGCAGCCCGTTCTTCCTGCTCGCCCCCGGCTGGGCGCGATTACCGCTGGTGTTGCTGGCGACCGCGGCGACGGTGATCGCCTCCCAAGCGGTTATCACTGGCGCCTTCTCCGTGGCCTCGCAGGCAGCTCAACTCGGGTACCTACCGCGGCTGCGGATAGCGCACACCTCAGAATCCACGATCGGGCAGATATACGTTCCGTGGATCAACTGGGTACTCATGGTGTCGGTGCTCACGCTGGTGTTCGCGTTCAAGAGCTCGGCGGCGTTGGCGTACGCGTTCGGCATGGCGGTCACCGCGACGATCACCATCACGACGCTGCTGTATTTCTATGTCGCCCGGGTGAAGTGGGGGACGCCGCTGTGGCTGGTCGCACTCGGTGCCGCTGCGTTGTTGTCGGTCGACGCCTTGTTCCTGGCCGCGAACCTCACCAAGTTGGTGCACGGGGCGTGGCTGCCGTTGCTGATCGGGCTCACCGCGTTCACCGTCATGATCACCTGGGCCCGCGGACGCGTCATCGTCACCGCCGCGAGGGAACAGGTTGAGGGGCCGCTGCGTGCGTTCATCGACGAGTTGCAGGACCATCAGCCGCCGCTGGTCCGGATACCAGGTACCGCGGTATTCCTCAACCGCGGCAACGAGACCGCGCCTTTGGCTATGCGCGCCAATGTCGAGCACAATCGCGTACTGCACGAACACGTGGTGATCATGTCGCTCGACACCCTTCCGGTGCCCCGGGTTCCGGACGCGCAGCGCACCGAGATCGACGCGCTCGGCTACGGCGAAGACGGCATCATCCACGTCACCGCGCACTACGGCTATATGGAAACGCCGAACGTCCCGCACGCGCTTCGGCTGCTGGATCCCGCGAAAACCGAAGGCCCGATATCGGTCGATGACGCCTCATACTTCCTGTCGAAGATCGAGCTGAAGAAGGGGCCCGCACCCACGATGGCACAGTGGCGTAAGCATCTGTTCATCGCCACCTCCTACATCACCGCGGACGCCGCCGAATACTTCGGTCTGCCCGGCGATCGCACCGTGATCATGGGTTCACAAGTCGAAGTGTGAGGCGACCCCGGCGCCCTCGGGGCGGTCGCGAACTGTCCCGGACTTCGCCTGACCGGATGAGCGAGACCGGTGAATCTTCGGGCGAGACCACCCGCAAAGCAGCTTCCACGTCGTTCGCCGCTACCGGCATGTCTTCCGGATCAGTCCCCAGCAGGTGCTGGCCGACCGGTATGCGCACGGCGAGATCGATGACGAGGAGTACGCGCGGCGCCTGAAGGTCCTCGACTCGGGCAAGGCCACGTGAACAACGGCCGAGGCGGCGTCCCGTTTCCCGAACCGCGTCGAGCGAAATTGTGCGGAGTTCAGGCGGCATCGCTACGATCAGCGGCGGGATCCGCGGGATCGACCGTGGTGCGCGGCCTGCCGGATTGGATTGTCTTGTGATCGCAGCGTTGGAGCGAGGAATCGAATGACCAGCGCTCTGGTCGAGCACATCGCCGCAGGCGAGGCCGCGACCTGTGAAGTCGCCGATTTGTTGTCCCGTCTTCAGAGCACGCCGACAGGGCTGAGCAGCGTCGAAGCGGCTGCCCGGCTGGCGGTCGTCGGACCGAACGCGGTGCGTAGCAACCGCGTGAGCGCCTTGGCGGTGCTCGGTCGGCAACTGCGCAGCGCGTTGCTGCTGCTTCTCGCGTTGACCGCGGTCGCGTCGTTCGTTCTCGGTGACCACAACGACGCGGTCATCATCGGGGTGATCCTGCTGGCCAGTGTCGGATTGGGCTTCGTCAACGAATACCGCGCCCAACTCGCCAGCGCGGCTCTGCACTCGAGCCAGAGGCATACCGCGGTTGTTCTGCGCGATGACGCCGCCACGCAGATCGATGTCGCCGACCTGGTGCCCGGTGATGTGGTGCCCCTTGTCCTCGGCCAACTCGTGCCCGCCGATCTGCGCCTGCTGAGCGTGACCGGCCTCGAATGCGACGAGAGCGTTCTGACCGGCGAGTCCGAGCCTGCCCCGAAATCTGTGGGCCCGGTCGCCGCCGGGTCCGCCCTGGCTGACCAGGCCGGGTGCGCGTTCATGGGCACCGTCGTCCACGCGGGCGCTGGGACGGGTGTGGTCGTGGCCACCGGCGCGTACGCCGAGTTCGGGCGCATCGCGGTGGGGCTCGGTGAACGTGAACCCGAGACCGAATTCCAGATCGGGCTGCGCCGCTTCTCGGTGCTGCTGCTGCAGGTCGCCGTCGCACTGACCACGATGATCCTGGTCACCAATCTGGTGCTGCGCCGACCGCTGATCGAGTCGCTGCTGTTCGCCCTCGCCATCGCGGTTGGCATCACCCCGCAGCTGCTGCCCGCGGTGGTGAGCACTTCCCTCGCCGCCGGATCCCGGCGCCTGGCGCAACGTAAGGTCCTGGTCAAACGTCTGGTGTGCATCGAGGATCTCGGTGACATCGATGTTCTGCTGACCGACAAGACCGGCACCCTCACCGACGGACAGATCAGTTTCCACGAGGCGCTGACCGCCTCCGGCTCTCCAGGACCGGACACGTTGCTGCACGGCCTGCTCGCCACCGAAACGATCACCGACACCGCTGGCGGTAGCCACGTCGGCTCGAATGCGATGGACACCGCCCTGTGGGCGTCTGCCGGTCTCACCGCCCCGATCGCGGACAGCTATACCCGGCTGGCCACCCTCCCGTTCGACCACGAACGGCGCATGTCCTCGACGCTGGTGGCCGATCCCGACGGCGATCGAATTCTCGTGGTCAAGGGCGCACCCGAAACAGTGCTCGACCGCTGCACCGATATCCCCTCCCGCGCGCACACTGTGCTCGACGGTCTGTTCGCCCAAGGCAGTCGCGTCGTTGCCGTCGCCTCCAAACCCGCACCCGGACATGCCGATCGGCTCGGCCCCCAGGACGAATACGGCCTGAGCCTGAACGGGTTCCTCGTATTCCTCGACCGGCCGAAGACCTCCGCGGCGAAATCTCTGACCCGGCTTGCCGGGCTCGGCATCACCGTCAAAGTAGCGACAGGAGATAACCAGCAGGTCGCCGAGAAGGTCTGCGCGGATCTCGGACTGGTCTCCGGTGGCAGCGTCACCGGAACCGAACTAGAGGGTCTCGACGATGAGCAGTTCAGCGAGGCGGCAATCCGGGCAACCATCTTTTCCCGGGTTTCTCCAGAGCAGAAGGCCCGCTTGGTCAAGACGCTGCGCGCCCACAGTCGTTCGGTCGGATTTCTCGGCGACGGCGTCAACGACGCACTCGCCCTGCACACCGCCGACGTCGGGATCTCTGTCGATTCCGCCACCGATGTCGCCAAGGACGCGGCCGACGTGGTGCTACTCGAAAAGGATCTCGGCGTGCTCGCGGACGGTGTCACCGAGGGGCGGCGCACCTTCACGAACACCATCAAGTATGTGCTGATGAGCACGTCGAGTAATTTCGGCAATATGTTCAGCGCCGCCGCGGCCTCAGCGGTTTTGAACTTCCTTCCGATGCTGCCGAGCCAGATACTGCTCAACAACCTGCTCTATGACACCAGCCAGCTCGCTATCCCCGGCGACCGCGTCGACGAAGAGCAACTGCACGCACCCTCGCATTGGAATATCGGATTCATCCGCCGCTTCATGCTGTTCTTCGGCCCGATCAGCTCGCTGTTCGATTTCCTCACGTTCGGTCTGATGCTCGGGGTTTTCGCTGCCGGACCGGAACTGTTCCGCACCGGTTGGTTCATCGAATCCCTGGCTACCCAGACCCTTATCGTGTTCGCGATCCGCACTCGTCGCGTCCCATTTATGCGCAGCCGACCCAGCCGGGTACTGATGGTCACCGTCGCCGGGGTGCTCATCGTAGGCGTCGCGATTACCGTCTCCCCGTTCAGCGCGGACCTCGGGTTCACACCCCTGCCGATCGGGTTCTTCCTTACCCTCGTGGTGCTGGTATTGAGCTACCTGGTGTTGGTGGAAGGCGCCAAGCATGTGTTCTATTCCGAACCTATGCGTTATGGGCCGGTAGTGCGGTGGCGCGGCCACGAACACCGGATACACCGTCGGGCAGCACGATTCAGCACGCCCGGCGATCTTCGGGTGCCGACATCCCCCGCGCAAGGAGAGCCAGTGGGGGAACTCGGGCATGGGTCCGGCTGACCTTCGAATGCGGAACCAGTACGACTGGTTCTAGCTGAACCGGCAGCTCAAACAGAAGAAGGCGCCCGCGCAACGTGGATCACGGATCCGAGTTCAGCGCCGTCGAAGGCTGTTTACCGGGCCGCGATGCGAGTCAGGGCGGCTATGGGCGGACGGTCGGTTCGGTTCACCCGGGTCGGCGTGGCGGTGGAACGACGCGCCGACGATGTATCGTCGCGGGACCCTGACGAATTCGATGTCGCCGGATCCATGCTGAATCGACTCTGTGCGATGAAGTGCGCATGTTGCCGTCTGCCCGCAATGCCGGAAGCCGCCCGGGCCGTCTCACCAAAATCTCACACTTTCGGCGGGAATCGACCAGTTGCTTCAGGAAGGGTTGGTCAGTATGCCGAACGCGAAAGGGCTTCACTTTCAGTGGTTTTGGGCGCTATCGAGACCTGAGAGATCGATCGGTCGGTCGACTTCGGCGATCGGGACGGTGCCGCGGTAGGCGACGTAGGCGGAGGAGACCGGCTCGTCGTCGACGATGAGCGTGCGGGCGACGGAGTGCACCGGTCCCGGCTGGTGCTGCCGTTCACCACGCGCACCGCGGACTGAGGAGGACAGCCATGGCATTCGTCTATGCCGCCGCCCGGACGCCGTTCGGGCGCTTCGACGGCGCTCTGGCCGGGGTCCGTCCCGACGATCTCGCCGCGACGGCGATTCGGGGCGTACTGGGCAAGGCGCCCGCGCTGGATCCCGTCGCGATCAGTGAGGTGGTGTGGGGCAACGCCAACGGCGCGGGCGAGGACAATCGCAATGTCGGCCGGATGGCCGCGCTGCTGGCCGGGCTGCCGGTCTCGGTGCCCGCCACCACGGTCAACCGGCTCTGTGGCTCCTCGCTCGATGCGGCGATCATCGGCTCGCGCACGATCGACACCGGGGACGCGGACGTGGTCCTGGTCGGCGGCGTGGAGTCGATGACCCGCGCGCCGTGGGTGCTGCCGAAACCGGACCGCGCGTTCCCGGCGGGCCATGTCACCGCCGTGTCGACCACACTGGGCTGGCGGCTGGTGAATCCCAGGATGCCCGCGGAGTGGACGGTGCGGAGTGGACGGTGTCGCTGGGGGAGGGCAACGAGCAACTGCGCGAACGCTTCTCGATCTCACGCGCACGGCAGGACGAGTTCGCCGCCCGATCGCACCGGCTCGCGGCGGCAGCCTGGGACGACGGCTTCTACGACGACCTGGTGGTTCCCGTCGAGGGCGTCGACCTGCCCCGTGACGAGAGCATCCGCCACGACTCGACGGCGGAGAAGCTCGCCGCGTTGCAGCCCAGCTTCCGCCGCGACGGCTCGATCACCGCGAGCAATGCCTCACCGCTCAACGACGGCGCCACCGCCCTGCTGCTCGGCTCCGAGGCCGCCGCCGAACGCCTCGGCCTGGAACCGCTCGCGCGGATCGCCGGGCGCGGCGCGTTCGCGCTCGAGCCGCAGGCGTTCGGCTACGCCCCGGTCGAGGCCGCGAACATCGCCCTCGAGCGGGCTGGCATCGGCTGGGCGCAGGTCGACGCGGTCGAGCTCAACGAGGCCTTCGCGGTGCAGTCGCTGGCCTGCGTCGACGCATGGATGGTCGACCCGGAGATCGTGAACGTCAAGGGCGGCGCGATCGCCATCGGCCACCCGCTCGGCGCTTCCGGCGCCCGCATTCTCGGCACCCTGGCGAAGGTGCTGGCCGAGAAGGGTGTATGCGCCGCTCGGGTCGATCGGCCCGAGGGCCCTTCTTCTTGCCTGCCACGTCACCATCATCCTCGACGGCCAGGTCAGCGACACTCAACGTCACGCTCAGAACATCCGATCTCGCCCATATCTTCAGAGGACTACATGATCACCATGTCTCACATGAGTCTGGCAGATAGGGACTGACCCATTCACTGGGGCTCGGTGCGTAGTCGCCGGTCAATTTCATAGCACGCCTCCTCGGATGGGGGATGTTCTTGATCGGCGAGCATTACGCTTCCGCTGCTTTCGCTCCCGCGCGGCGCCCGAAAAAGCTGCCGTCACCGAGTGATGCGCCGGATGCGTAGCCGCCGGCGCAGATGCCCGATGTGCAGCGGCCCGCGGCGAAAAGTCCCGGGATCGGGTCACCGGAGACGTGCAGAACCTCGGAGTCGACGCTGGTGAGCAGCCCGCCGAGAGTGAATCCGCCGGTCCTGCCGCGCAGGTCGAAGGCGGCGATGGGGGAGCCGATCGGCTTGACCCATTCCGGCTTCTTCCCCAGCAGCGGATCCTCGCCGCGTTCGGCGTGGCGGTTGTACACCTCGACGGTCGACTGCAGTGCCCCCTCGGGCAGACCGATCTCGGCTTCGAGTTCCTCGACGGTCTCGCACACCCACGTGGGTTCGGCACGCATGAGCGCGCTCGACGACGGCCGCGACAGCCCTTCCTCGTAAGCGGTCTCGTCGATGATCAGGTACGCCTGGTTCTGATTTTCGATCAGTGTCGCCTGGCCTACTCGTCCCGGGTAGGTGTCCTCGTTGATGTAGCGCTGGCCGCGGCCGTTGACCAGGATTCCTCGGATGAACAGTTGCGGATCGCAGAAGAACGCGACCTCGGTGGCGTCCATGTGGGCGAGGTCTGCGCCGAGCGCTTGGGCCATTCGGATCGCGCGGCCGTCGTGCTCCTCGATCGAGGCGGCGGGGCGGCCGATGAGGCGTGGCGCGTATGCCTCGACCATGGCGTCGTTGTAGGCGAAGCTGCCGGTCGCGAGCACGACCCCCTTGCGGGCCCGAACGGCGATGTCCTTGCCGTACCGCCTGGCTTGCAGACCGACGACGCGCCCGTCGGCGTCGACGATGAGAGCTTGCACCCGCATGCCGTATTCCGCCCTGACACCCAGTTCGGCGGCCTTGTCGGTGAGGGGCTTCATGAGCATGTAGCCGCCACCCTTCTCGGAGCTGGCGTGCTTGTCCCGCATCTGCGGGAGGTGGCCACGGGGTGCGGGCGGAATGATCGCATGGAAGGGGGCGGAGTTCTCGCCACCGGAGTACATCAGGCCTTCGTCGCTCGGTGGTTCCCAGCCCGGCTCGCCCCAGAAGCTCTCTTTGAACGGGACGCCGCATTCGTCGACCAGCCAGTGGTAGTGGTCGACGCTGCCCTCGCAGTAGGCGTCGATCTTGGTGTCGTCGACGCCTGGGCCGAGTGCCGCTTTCATGAAGGCTTTCATGTTGTCGACGGTGTCCTCGAAGCCACACGCCTTCTGTAATGGTGTGCCGCCACCCATGTAGATGAAGCCGCCGGACATCGACGCGGCACCGCCCCATCCGCCGGTTCGTTCGAGGACGAGCACTTCGGCGCCCGCCTGCGCCGCACCGATCGCGGCGGCGGCACCCGCGACTCCGAACCCTGCGACGACCACGTCCGCCTCGTGAGCCCATTCGCTGACTCGATCTGCTGAAATGGGTCGGATCGATGCTGCCTCGGCCATCGGTCAGTCCTCTCGTGATGTTTCGAACGGTGGTGACAGGGTTCGTGATGCAGATCGATCACTGCGGGAAATGCCGAGCGACAGGCGATTTCACGACTACAGGACAGACTTCATCCGCTTGGCGACCAGGCGCGTTGCGCGTTTGGCGGACATTCTCGACAGACGGTCGAGCACTCGCGCGTCGCTACCGATGACAACCCGGAAGCTGCCCTTCTCGATACCTTCGACTATCTCGCTTCCCGCCCGCTCGGGGGTCGTGGATCGCACCTTCTGTCCGCCCGCGTCGATCATCGCCACGCCGGAATTGCCGGTGAGGTTCGTGCTGATGTTGCCGGGGAACACCGTGGTGACCGCGACATCGGTGTCAAGCAGTTCCGCGTAGAGCCCTTCGCTGAACTGCTTGACCGCCCCCTTACTGGCTCCGTAGAACGTCTGGCTGGCGAATGGGAGCAGCGCGGAGAGGCTCGACATATTCACCAGACACGCCGCGGGACGATCCAGGAGGACAGGAAGGAATGCCCTGCACACGTTGACGGTTCCCCAGAAGTTCACGTTCATGATCCGCTCGATCTCGTCGTCGGAAAGGTCGGTGAATTTCGTGAACCGGTGGATTATGCCTGCGATGTTGACGACGCCGTCGACCTGGCCATGGGCATCGTCGACCTGTCCGGGCAGTGCGGCGACCGCGGAGCGGTCGGTGACGTCGACCGCGTGCGGGGTAACCGACCCGGCGGCGTCACCTGCCGATCCGATCGTCTCGGCAAGGCTGTCTTCATTGACGTCAACGGCCGCGACACGCGCACCGCGTCGTGCGAGTTCGAGCACCACTTGGCGGCCCATTCCGTTGCCGCCTCCCGTCACGACGAAAACCTTGTCGGCGATCTGCATGGTGTGGCACTCCGGTTCTGTGGGTGGACAGCTGAGAACGTTTGCCGGCGGACGAGAGTGGGTTTTTCGGCCAGGTACCAACCGGATGGAAGATCCCGCTCGTGTTGATCGAGCCCCGAGTCGGACCCGATATCGAAAGTGGCCGAGTTGATCCGGTCGATGGCCCGTTCCGACTGCGCTCGATCGCTGCCCACGGCCCGCAGCGTTTCGAATCGATCACGCGGGAGCTCTCTTTCCGTGTCATGACCCGGGGACAAAGTGTGCACGGTCACAACTGAAGTCGGATGTCGACATCCCGCTCAATGGAACGGCTGTCGATCTCGTGCCGGTGCGTGCGAATTCAAGTGTGGTCGGGGTGCCCGTCCGGTGAGCTTCCATCGCACACGCGGCCCGTCCAGAACTCCGGTCACGCCAATCGGGATCGATGGGCGCGTATTCTCGGTTCGATCCAAAACCGCAGTTCGAGTATGTGTCACAGTGATGAAATGGGTTGCCGAACACAGTGCTTGCTTCCGATGTCGGCACGCTGCGGTTGTTCATCGCAGGGGTGATCGATCGGGTTAGTCGGCTGAATCCGACAGTTCACGCACGACGACATCGTTCGGACTCCAGAACGCGCGCATGTTCGTGATGAGCCCATCGGTATCGAAGGTCATCACGTCGATCGGATCGATGGTGATCACCCGGTCCGCCGTCGTGGTGGTAACGCGCATATGAAAGGCCGCGGCATTACCGGACACCCGCACTGTCAGCAACTCCGCGGTCGTGGTGGTGGCATCGAGTGCGCGGTAGAAGGCCGCGATGTTGTCGCGACCGGTGCGCACCTCGCCACCAGCGGGGTCCTCGAGGGTGCCGTCCTCGGCGTACAGTGCGGCCACGTCCGCCGCCGCGGCGGCTCCGATTCGGGAAACATACTCGGTAACCGCTGTGGTGATCTGCTCGACGGTGAGCATCAGGATTCCTCTCTCGAATGGCGCCATCTGCTGCCACGCTCGCGCTGCGAAGCCTCAATCACACCGAATAGCCAGGGTATTCAGCAGTAGGTGTCCCGCCAGACGGGAACAGACGTCGTGAGCCGGCTCCGAAACCGGGACTTACTGTCGGCGCCTTCGGTCCGGCTGCGCCCACTGAGTGGGAGGGTGCCGTTCAGCTCATGACGGAGCCCCTATTGTCCTCACGTAGCCGAGAGTGTGTGACCCAGTTCACGGATCGAATCCGCCGGTGAACCGCTCACACCACGGATAACGCAACACCCTCACCTGCTGGAACCGAGTTCCGTCGACCACCTGGTCACCGCTGCATGGAAGGCCCACATCATGACCAACCCCGTTGACACCGTCGCCGCTGTCGTCGCGGAGGCCGATGCCCCGACGTTCGAGGCCAGAAAGGTTTCGAGTGGGTACTCCTGGCCGGAATGCCCGCGATGGCATGACGGCGCATTCTGGTTCTCGGACATGTACACCGGAACCCTCAAAGTCCTCGATGACGACGGCAATGCCAGCGTGGTGATCGACGCGACGGGTCGTGCCGCCGACACCGACGTGCCGATCGTGCTTGGCGGATTCGGCTGGCTGCCGGACGGGCGACTCATCGTGGTGTCGATGCACGAGAAACTCGTCCTGGTTCACGACGGCACCGCACCCGACGCCCTCAGCGTCTATGCGGACATCTCCGAGTTCACCGTGGCCGCGGCCAATGACATGGTGGTCGACGCCGACGGCCGGGCTTACATCACTCAGCTCGGCTTCGACATTTTCAAGGGTGACGCGCCGGTGGCTTCGCCGCTCATCGTGGTGGATCCGGATGGCGCGGTATCGACCCCCGACGAGGTCGGTCCGCTGATGTGCGCCAACGGAATCACCATCAGCTCCGACGGCGCCAGGGTGTACACGGCGGAAGTGATGGCCTCCAAGATCACGGTGATCGATCGGGCCGCCGACGGCACACTGTCGAATCCTCGGGACTTCGCGGTCTGTCCCTTCATGCCCGATGGCATCGGACTCGACAAGGACGGCGGCGTGTGGGCCGCCATGCCCGGCGGCGGCTACGTCGCCCGGTTCACCGAAGACGGGCTCACCGACGCGATCCCGATGCCACTGGAGAACGGCATCGCTTCGGCATGCATGCTGGGCGGCCCCGGTCGGAGCACCCTCTACATGACGGTCGGTTTCGAGGTCTTCGACTTCGAGAAGTCGGCCCGCGAGGCGTTGGGCGGCATCTGGGTGGCCGAGGTGAAGAACCGCGGCGGCGACACTCGTCCCTGATCCGACCGAGACACTTCGAATTCGAGGAAAGACTATGGCAAACCTGGACTTCAGCGACCGCGTCGTGATCGTGACCGGCGCCGGCCGCGGAATCGGGCGGGCGCACGCCCTGCTCCTCGCCTCACGTGGCGCCTCCGTCGTCGTGGGCGACCTCGGTGCGCGCACCGATGGCTCCGGCGTGGACGGTGACGATCCCGCAGCGGATGTCGTCTCCGAGATCAACGCCGCCGGTGGCAAGGCCGTGGCCAGCACCGGTGACGTGTCCACCGACGAAGGCGCCGATGCCCTTGTCGATGCGGCTGTTTCGTCGTTCGGCAAGCTCGACGCCGTCATCAACAACGCCGGGATCGTCCGTACCGCGCCCTTCGACGAGGTGCCGTACGAGGAGTACCAGCGTCACCTCGACGTGCATTATTTCGGCACCCTCCGCGTCTGCCGTGCGGCCTGGCCGCACCTGCTCGAATCCGACGCGCCGCGCATCGTGAACACCATCTCGCAGGCGATGCTCGGCAACCCCGGTATGTCGCATTACGGAGGATCCAAGGGGGCGGTGTTCGGTCTGACGCGCAACCTCGCTCTCGCGGGGCTCGACAAGGGGATCAAGGTCAACGCGATCGCCCCCGGCGCCGGAACCCGGATGGCCGAGGCCGCCGCGGAGACCCTGTCGCCGGAAATCATGGAGTACATGCGCACGTCGCTGCTGCCGGAACATGTCGCCCCGGTGGCCGCCTACCTCGTTCATCCCTCCTGCGAGGTCACCGGCGAGGTGTTCAACGTGGCGGGTGGCATCGTGAACCGTCTGGCCCTCGTCAACACCGTCGGCATCCACGATCCGAGGCTTTCGATCGAGACAGTGGCCGAGCGGTTCGAGCAGATCATGGCGATCACGCCCGAGGCCGCCCCACAGGTCGTCGCTCCTGCGCACATGCCGGTCTCCTGACCCCACGAACACAGCTCTGACTGGAGTGATTACATGAGCACAACTACCAGCACGGAATACCCGTTCGGACCGGTGGCCCCTGGCGAGGCGGCCGAGCGCTACCGTGCGATTGCCGCCGACCGGCCGATGACCAAGATGACGATGCCGTTCGGCGGTGATGTCTGGGTCATCCACCGCAACGCGGCGGCACGAGAGATGCTGGGCGACAGGCGATTCGTTCGAGAGCCCTTCCGCACCGGCGAACGCGTGATTCCCTATTTCGTCGAGTTCCCCGACTTTCTGAAATCCACGCTGCAATTCGAGGATCCGCCGCATCACACCACATTGCGCAAACTCGTCCAGCGTTCGATCTCGCCCAAACGGGTGAAGGCGATGCGTGATTCGGCGGTGGAATTCGCGAATCATCTCATCGACGAGATGATCGCCAAGGGCGCTCCGACGAATCTGGTCCACGACTATGCGGTGGCGTTGCCGATCCAGATGCTGGCCAATCTGCTCGGTGTTCCGCCCGAGGATCGGGCCAAGTTCCAGAAGTGGAGCTCATCGACCCTCGCGGTGGCCAATATGCCGGAGGACGAGATCGTCGCGAACATGACCGAACTGGTCGTGTACATGGTGGCGCTGATCGAGGAGCGCAGGAAGAATCCGAAGGAGGATCTCCTGAGTGATCTGGCGAATGCCCGCGACAAGGACGACACCCTCACCGACGGTGAGATCCTGCCGATCGCTCTTGTGCTGATCATCGGCGGATTCGACAACACGGCCAATTTCATCTGCGCCGGTGTGCTGTCGCTGCTCCGCAACCCGGATCAGCTGGAACTGTTCCTGGAGGATCCGGACGCCGTGGCGACCACCGCGGTCGAGGAGATCCTGCGCCACGGACGAATGGCGTTGGGTAACAAGGTAACCGGTGGCGGCGGACTGGTTCCGTTCGTGGCAGCAGAGGATGTGGAACTCGACGGTCAGCTGATCGCCGCCGGTGAGGCTGTTCTCGTCGATCCCGCGGCCGTCAGCCACGACGGCATCGCCGTCGAACGCGGCGAGGTCTTCGATATCCGGCGTGAGAACAATCCGCATCTGACCCTGAGTTACGGGTTGCATCACTGTCTCGGCGCGCCTTTGGCCCGGATGGAAATGCAGGTCGGTCTCGCCGAGTTGTTCAAGCGCCTGCCCGGTCTGAAGCTGGAGGGTGACGCCGTCATCGACAACGACAACCTGACCCAGGCGATCGTCGATCTGCCGGTCGCCTGGTAGGAGCGACGATGCCGAAAGTGTTCTATACCCAGCCCGACGGCGTCGAGAAGGTGATCGACGGCGCCGTCGGCGATTCGGTCATGTCGACCGCAGTGAGAAATGGCGTGACCGGCATCGTCGGGCAATGCGGTGGCACACTCTCCTGCGCCACCTGCCACGTGTACCTCGCCCCTTCCGATATGACGCATTTTTCCGAACCCGGCGAGGACGAGGACGACATGCTGGAATGCACGGCATCCGATCGGGAGGACACCTCTCGGCTGTCGTGCCAGCTGACGCTGTCGGAGGGGATAGACCTGCACGTGACCATTCCCGCCGAACAGGTTTGATGATGTCGGTGTCGAAAGACGCGTCCGAAGCGCCGGTCCCTCGAAGTATCGTGGTGGTCGGCGCCTCGCATGCGGCTGTGCACCTCGCGGATCGCCTCCGATCCGAGGGGTATACCGGTGACGTCACGCTGATCTCCCACGAACAGCATCTGCCTTATCAGCGGCCGCCGTTGTCCAAGGCATGGCTCGAGGGGGAGGCGACCGATGAAACACTCCTGCTGCGTGATCGCACCTATTACGCGAACGAGCGGATCGAACTGATCACGGGCGCTCGGGTTCAGAAGGTCGAGCGTGAGTCCCGAGGCGTGCGCGTCGATTACGCGCGTCAAGGTTCATGTGTGTCACGCGAATTCGACCGTCTGGTTCTCGCCACCGGTGCGCGGGCACGCCGGTTGACACTGCCGGGATCCGATCATCGGGACGTGCTCGTCCTTCGTGACCTCGACCATGCGCGGCAACTCGCCGAACGCGTGCGGGCGGGGCCGATGGTGGTCATCGGCGGTGGCTTCGTCGGTCTCGAGGTTGCCGCGACGGCGCGTTCACTCGGTGCCGAGGTGACGGTGATCGAGGCTGGCACGCAGTTGCTCGGCCGTGCGGTGGGGGCATCGACAGCGGAGACCCTGCTCGCGGCTCACCGTGGGATGGGGACCGATGTCGTCTTGGGCGCGGTTCCGGCGGAGATCGTTCGAGACGACGACGGTATTCGAGGGGTTCGTCTCGATGATGGGCGAGAGATTCCGGCGGCGACCGTGCTGGTCGGCATCGGCGCCGAAGCGCGGACCGAATTGGCCGAGCAACTCGGAGTGGTTTGCGACGGTGGGGTTCTGGTCGATGGGCAGTGTCTCGCGTCCGATGGGTGGACCTTGGCTATCGGCGATTGCGCGACCCATGTGTCGCATACCGGTCGACGCTTCCGGCTCGAATCGGTGGACAACGCTACCGAGCAGGCGAACACGGCGGCCGCGGTCCTGTTGGGCAAGCCGTGTCCGCGACGGTCGGCGCCATGGTTCTGGTCGGATCAGGGCGATCAGAAGCTGCAGATCGTCGGATTGCTCGGAGGGCATACCTCGGTGCTGGTGCGCGTGGACCCGGAGAAACCGAGACGTAGGGTCGCGCTGTACTTCGCGGACAACGCGTTGATCGCGGCCGAATGTCTGAACTCCCCGGCGGACTTCGTCGCACTGCGGTCAGCGCTCGGCCGTGGCTATCGACCCAGCCCGGAGATGTTGTCCGACAACACGATCGGTCTCAAGAAACTGTTGATGCCGGTGCGTAGCTGACCCGAGCTCGAAGCGGGGACGCATCGGCGTTTCCGACCGATGCGAAGCACTGTCGGCCAGGCCGACAGTGCTTCGCCGTTCACTGTGGGTGCCGGAATCTCACCGCCACCAATGCGCCGACCTCGGCGATCGCCGCCCGTGCGCTCGCGACCGACGGTGCCTGCATCGCGAATCCGTGACCGAGACCGGGATAGCGCAGCTGCGCTGTGGCGACACCGGCTTCCCGAAGACGATCACCGTAGGCCTCCACACCGTCACGGGTGGGGTCGCCGTGGCCGATGGCGATGACGGCTCGAGGAAGGTCGGCAAGAGAGGTCGCCAGCGCGGGCACACCGTAGGCGTCATCGGCGGACGGGTCGTCGCCGAGATACATATTCTTCATCCAGTCGATGTCATCGGCCGTCAGGAAGGGGGAGTCACCGAACTCCCGCATAGACGGACGGTCGGTTCGACGTTCGATGCCGGGATAGAACAGGACCTGCTGGGTGATGTTCGGGCCGCCCTGATCCCGGCTACACAGTGCGGTGGCGGTGGCCAGGCTGCCTCCCGCGCTGTCGCCGCCGACTCCGATCCGACGTGCGTCGACTCCCCAGTCCGCGGCGGTTTCGTGTACCCAGCACAACGCCGCGTACGCCTCGTCGTTGGCGACCGGATACCGGAATTCGGGAGCGAGTCGGTAGTCGATGTTGAACAGGACCGCGCCGGTGGCTTCGGCCAAGTCACGTGCGAGCCGGTCGAACGAGTGCAGGGTGCCCATGATCATCCCGCCGCCGTGGAACCACACCAGGGCGGGCGAGGCGGTCTGCGGGGCTGACAACGGACGGTAGACGCGGACCGGAATCGTGCCGTGGGGGCCGTCGATCACGGCGTCGCGCACCGTGCGCATCTCGGGTCCGGGGGATCGGACGATCGACTCCAGCGCACGTCGCGCGCCGTCGACCCCGATCGTGTGCATCGGTTTCGCGCCGCTCTCGCGCCTTTTGGCGACAAGGACAGCGAGATCCGGATCCCAACGGTATCGAGTGGTTTCCGCGGGTGTGGTCACGAGTGTCTTCTCCTCGGGATAACCGGGGTGCGAGCTCAGTCCGCTGACGTACGCGTGGCTCGCAGCATGATCCCCGTACTGGTTTCTCCGCCGTGGCGGTGCAGGTTCATCAACTCGATGAGCCGGTCGTTGTCGTGCTCGGCGAGCGCTTCGAGCATGAGGTCGTGTTCGGCCACCACGCGTTGCCGCACGGTCGCGTCGTACAGATACGCGGCGTGATAGGGCATCGCCATCGTCCACAGCCGACGTAATTCGGCGACCACCAGGTTCAGTGGGGATTGTTCGAACATGGCGAAATGAAAGACTTGGTTCCGCATGCGCATCTCGAGGATGTCACCCCGCTCGGCGGCGGCGGTGACCGTGTCGCCGATTCGCCGAACCTCGGCCAGCACGTCGTCGGTGAACCTCGGCAAGGACGCGAGCACCTCCCGCTCGAGGGCGGCCCGCATCAGATAGATCTGGTCGAATTCCGACTGCTGCAGTCGGGCCACGGTGTATCCGACGTTGTGTTCATGCCGTACCAGCCCCTCCGCGGTGAGGTGGCGAAGGGCCTCCCTGATCGGAAGGCGGCTGACGCCGAAACGTTCGGCCATCAGTTCCTGGCGGATCGGTTGACCGGGCAGGAATTCACCGGTCACGATGAGCCGCTCGAGTTCCTCGATGACGCGTGCGGCGGTCCGTCCGACGTCGCGTCCTCGGTCCTCGGTCACCGCACCTCCGGCGTTTCTGCTCACGAGTCCCCGAAGATACCAGCAGCGCGGAGTCGAACGATGTGCTCGGCGCTGTAGCCCATCGCGGTGAGCACCTCGGTGGTGTCGGACCCGCGGGGGACCGCGGGCTGTGGGCGACGATGTGGTGATCTGCTGAGCGAGATCGGGACGCCGACGCCGCGGTAGTCGTCCTCGTCGATGAACAGGCCGCGATGGCGAACCTGTGCCGACCGCAGTGCCTCGTCGATCGTGTTGACCGGACTCGCCGGTACCCCGGCCTGCTCGAGTCGCAGAGCCAATTCCGCGCGCGGCCACGTCGCGATCCGCTCGCCGAGAATCGCGACGAGTTCCTCTCGATGGGCGTGGCGTTGGGCGTTGGACGAGAAGCGCGGGTCGTCGGCGAGCTCAGGAATGCCGAGTGTCTCTGTCAGAGAGCGAAATTGGCCGGAGTTGGCCGCGCTGACGAAGAAGTCGCCGTCGGCTGCTCGAAAGTTCTGATACGGCACCACCGTCGGATGGAAATCGCCGGTTCGTCGCGGAATGCGGTCACTGGCGATCCAATTGGCCGCGTGCGGATGGAGAATCGAGATGACCGAGTCGAGCAGTGTCATATCGACGAGCTGACCGAGGCCACTGCGATCTCGCTCGAGCATCGCCAGCAGGATCCCGGTCACCGCCATATTGGCGGCGACGATGTCGACTATCGGGACACCGACCCGCAGCGGGTTACCGTCCGGATAGCCATTGACACTCATCAATCCGCCGAAAGACTGCAACACCGCGTCGTAGCCGGGCAACCCACCCATCGGCCCGTCGACCCCGAAACCGGTGATGCGGCAATAGACCATGCGCGGATGCCGATCGGCGAGTACGGACTCGTAGTCGAATCCCCAGCGCGCCATCGTCCCCGCCTTGAAATTCTCGATGACGATATCGGCGCCCGCGAGGAGATGGCCGAGGATTTCGCGGCCATCGGCGGTACGCAGGTCGAGCCCGATGTTCTCCTTGCTGTGGTTGAGGCTGGCGTAATAGGCGCTGCTCGTACCCGATTCCAGAAATGGCGGCCCCCAGCCACGGGTCTCGTCACCGGCGGGCCCTTCGACCTTGATCACCTCGGCGCCGTGGTCGGCGAGGATCTGGGCGGTATACGGCCCGGCGAGCACCCTGCTCAGATCGAGGACGCGAAGTCCTGTCAGCACCCCGTTCCCGGTGGCGCTGTCAGCGGCACGCCACGCGGCACGGCCGTCGACCACTGAGTCCCGTGCATCGGAGACCTCCGGAGTCGGTGGTGTCGTGACGTCCATCAGTGATTCCCTTCCGCCTGCTCGCCGCCGACGACGAGATCCCACAGATCGGCGCCGCCCTCCAGGATCTGACCGGCCAGCACATCGGCCCAATACCGTTCGGAACCGTAGCGATCCCGCCAGGTCCACAGCGACGTGGTGAAACGACCGAGCCGGTGCTCGGAGGTGAAGCCGATCGCCCCGTGGATCTGGTGGCCGATAGCGGCGATCTCCCGCGCCGATGACGACGTCACCACCTTCGCCGCGGCGATCGCACGACGAGCGTTGTGCGGGTCGGTGGAGGCCGACGTCGCGGCTACCGCGGTGTCGGTGGCGCTCTCCATGAGCGCGGTCAGAGCGGCCATGCTCGCGAGTCGCTGTTGGATCGCCTGGAACTCGGTCAAGTGCCGCCCGAACTGGATGCGCTCACCCGCGTACCGCAACGTCTGATCCCGGACGGCTCGCGCGGCGGCGGTCAGCGCTACGGCGTAGGCGAGCGCGCCTCGCTGTCGGAGATCATCTGCGCCGATGGGGGATTCGGCATGGAACTCGATCGGTGTCGCGTCGAATTCGTAATCATCGATCGAGGCCCCGACGAGGTCGGTCCCTTCGTCCACGGTGATACCGGAGGCGGTCAGCGAGATGACGGCGATCGACGGGCGTTCGCTCGCGAGCGGGGAGTCGAACAGCACGACCAGCAGGTCGGCGTCGTGGCCGTGGGCGACTGCGTCGAGTCGACCGTCGAGTACGCGTCGATCGCCGATCGCGCGGACCGTGCATCGATGATCGGCGATCGCTACGGTCATCGTCCGCGTATCGAGCGACCACCCGCACCGTGCGGCCAGCCAGGCGGCGAGCGCCGTGTGCTCGATGAGCGCCGTGAGCGCGCCGGTCTCACTGGCGGCGGACACCACCGCGAGGGCATCGGCCAGCGTGCCGCCGCTGCCCCCGTTCGCTTCGGGGATCCCGATGGACTGGAAACCGGCTTCGGTCAGCGCTGTCCACACGGCGGCATCCGGTGAGGAGGCGGGGGTGCCGGTGTCGATGCCGACGCGCTGGATCATCGACGTGGTTGCCGAGATCAGCTCGGAATTCAGGGTTTTCATCGTAATCCCATTCCGCGAGCGACGATTCCGCGCAGGATCTCGTTCGTTCCGCCGCGTAGTGTGAACGCCGGGGTGTGCAGGATGCTGGTCGCCAGCAGGCGTGCGAAGGGGTCGCCCCCGCTGCGCCTGGGCTCGGTGTCACATGACGCCCGCACGGCCTCGACGAGATCGCCCTCGAAAGTCGAGCCGATATCCTTCACCATCGCCGCCAGGGTGTCGGGCTTGCGACCGGCGGCCAGTTCGGCCGCTACCGACAGCGACATCTGCCGCAGCGCCCAGGCGCGCGCGGTGAGCGTGCCGAGGGTGATTCGCTGTGAGGGCGTGGCTTCCGAGCGACGCAATTCGTCGGCCCAGGCGCGAAGTAGCGGCATCGTCGACAGATAGCGCTCGGGCCCCGAGCGTTCGAAGGCGAGTTCGCTCATCACCTGCGCCCAGCCCTTGCCACGCTGACCGAGCAGCGCCTCCGCGCCGACCCGCACGTCATGGAAGATCACTTCGTTGAAGTGGGCCGCGCCGTCGATACTTCGCAGGGGCCGCACCTCGATATCGGGGTGGGACAGGTCGACCACGAACTGGGACAGACCGGACTGTCGATCCGTGGGCTCACCGTCGGTGCGGGCGAGCAGCACCATCGCGTGAGCGGTATGCGCGCCGGTGGTCCACACCTTGGTGCCGCTGATGGTCCAGGAGCCGTCGGTGTCGGCGAGGGCTCTGGTGCGCACCGCGGCGAGGTCGGATCCGGCGTCGGGTTCGCTCATGCCGATCGCGAAGAACAATTCACCCGAGGCGATTCCGGGAATGTAGCGCTGCTTCTGTGCCTCGGTGCCGTGGGCAAGGATGCCCGGCGCCATCTGCCGATCGGCGATCCAGTGCGCGGCGACGGGAGCGCCGTGCGCGAGGAGTTCCTCGGTGACGACGAACCGTTCGATGGGCGTTCGTTCGTGTCCGCCGTAGCGTTTCGGCATCGTCATGCCGAGCCACCCGTGTTGTCCGAGTCGCGCGCTGAATCCGGGATCGAATCCGCTCATCCAGCTGTCGGAGGTCGGGACGAATGATCCGGCGCCGAGTTCGGCGCGCAGAAAGTCGCGCACCTGGTTCCTCAGGAGTGTCAGATCCGTGCTCTCGGATGTCGCGGACGGGTGGACGGCGGCGTCCGGTGCGGCGCTCGTCATCGTCCCGGTCCTCGAGATGACCACGCCGACTGGCCTTTTCGTGCCATCGACCACATCTGTACGCCACGCTCGATCTCCAGTGCGGAGGACCAGCTCACTGCGGGCGGACCGAGTTCGAGGCGTGCGCTGCGCATGATCCGCCGGGTGAGTTCGGGGTCGGCGGCTGCCGGTGTGGTCAGTCCGGAGATGACCGAGTCGAGTTCCGATTCGGGCACGGCGGTGTACGCGAGTCCGCGCGCGACGGCCTCGGTACCCGTCAGCGACTGGCCGCAGGCCGCGAGTGCGATGGTGCCGGACCATCCGATCGCGCGACCGAGCAAGGCGAGGTGGCCGCCGCCGGGGTGAATACTGCGGCCGAGGAATCCGCTGTCGAGCACGGCATCCGGCGTCACGACCATCAGGTCGGCGGCCAAGGCGAGGTTCAGTCCCGCGCCGACGGCGCCGCCGGCGACACGGGCGATGGTGGGTACGGGGAGAGTGCCCACACGTACGAAGGCCCCGTAGACCGCCGACGTGCGCGACACCGCCTCCGGGGAGGCGGGATCGGATGACGAATTCGCCAGATCGCGCGTGTCGGCGCCACTGCAGAAATATGATCCCGCTGCCCGCACCACGACGGCGCCGAGGGTGTCGTCGGCGTCCACGCGGTCGCAGAACTCGTTGATGAGCGCGGCCATCTCGAGACTGATCGCGTTCTTGCGCCGCGGATTGTTCAGTGTCAGCTGCGCGACCCCGTCCGTGAAATCGGTCAGGACCGGTGGATCGGCCGGTGTGCCGACGGGATTGTCAGGTGTCATGGATGCGACGGTAGCAGATTGGATCCAAAATAAGATCCAATAATGATTGACAATCCGCGCACCGTGCTTTGAAGTGGCACACAGTGCGAAAGTCGCCCGATCCGTGGGTGACGACGAGAAGGGAGAACTTGTGTTCGAGTTGAACGGCCGGATCGCCTTGGTGTCCGGCGCGGGGCAGAGCGTTGGTGAAGGAATCGCCAAAGTCCTCGCCAGACAAGGTGCGTCGGTGATCGTCAACGACTTGTTCGCCGACCGGGCGGACAAGGTGACTGCCGCGATCGTCGAAGAAGGCAACCGGGCTGTCGCGCGCGCGTTCGACGTCACCGATCTCGACGCGACGGTCGAATCCATCCGATCGGCAGAGGCCGAACTCGGCGGCCACGTCGACATCCTGGTGAACAACGCGGGGGTCGCGGAGGGCAGGGTCACCAAGCCGTTCCGCGAACTCACTCCCGATCAGTGGGCGCCCTCCATCGACCTCAACATCTACGGCGCGATGAATTGCATCAAAGCGGTCATCGACGGAATGTGTGACTCGGGCTGGGGTCGCATCGTGCAGATCTCGTCGGGGTCGGCCCGGACCGGCCAGAACATCAACGTCTCGATGTACGCGACCGGCAAGAGCGGCATCGAGGGTTTCATCCGCCATCTGGCCGCCGAAACCGGCCAGTACGGCGTCACCGCCAACATCGTGGCGCTGGGCCTGCAGGCAAACCTCGTCGACAAGATGCCGCCGGAGGTCATCGAGAAGCTGATCGCCTCGATTCCCATCGGGCGGCTCGGGGATCCGATCGAGATCGGCGCGTTCTGCGCCTACCTCGCCTCGAACGAGGCCGCGGGAATGACCGGGCAGACGTTGGACTTCAACGGCGGATCGCAGACAAGATGAACGCCGTGCGCGAAACGTCGTCGGCCGGAACCACGTTGTCGCTCACCGCGATCCGGGTCACGGATCTACGGAGATCGGCCGAGTTCTACACCACGGGCTGCGGATTCGACGCAGAGCGGGAATTCTCCACGAATACCTTCGACGCGGCGATCCTGCGCGCCGGAACGGCCGGAATCGAGCTTATCGTGCCTCGCGACCACGCGGCAGCGCCCGACCACGGCAACATGTTCGTCAAGTTGATCATCAACACCGACGACGTCGCCGGGCTCCTGTCCCGAGCGTGTGCGCACGGCGGCACCGTGGAGATGCCGGCCACCGCACTGGCAGAGTTCGGCGGGCGAATTCTCGGCAAGGTTCGCGACCCTGACGGCCACCTGATCGAAGTCGTCGGATTGCCGAGTCGACCTGAGCAGGCCGCACGCGACCACTGAGCGGGATGGACGAACTCGGCGGCGACGTGCGTCGATTAGCGTGGCGCCCACTTCAACCCAGAGTGATATGGAGTAGTCAACGATGACCTGGGGCAAGAACTACGACGTTGTGGTGGTGGGCTCGGGTGGCGCCGCCCTGGCGGGCGCTTTGGCGGCGACGGCGCGCGGCTTGTCGACCTGTGTGATCGAGAAGACCGAATGCTTCGGCGGCACGTCGGCGTACTCCGGTGGCAGTGTCTGGCTTCCGGGAAACCACGTGCTGGAACGAGATGGCGTCGACGACTCCGTCGAGAGGGGGCTGACCTACTTCGGCTCGCTCGTCGGCGAGACGACCCGGTCGGAGGTGCAGCGCGCCTATCTGGAGACCGGGCCCGTCGTCGCGGACTTCCTGGAGAACACGGTGGGGATTCCGCTCGAACACCGTCCATTCCCCGACTATTTCGACGCACCGGGACGAAGTGCCAACGGCCGCAGCATCTTCGCTCGATCGATCACCTCCGACGAGGTCGGTGATCGGTTGGCCGACGTACGGCCGATGGTGCCCGCCGACCAGTTCGGGGTGGAGATCGATCGTTCGGTGCTCGACGGCGGTCAGGCGTGGATCGCGCGGATGATCCTCGCGCTCGACGCGACGGGCCTCGCCGATCTGCGATTGTCGACCCGGGCACTGCGGTTCGTCCTGGACGCCACAGGCCGGGTGACCGGTGTGGTGGCGGCGTCGGACTCGGGGGAGGTGAGCATTCAGGCGCGTGCCGGTGTCCTCGTCGCGGCCGGTGGCTTCGAACGCTCGGCCGACATGCGCAAGCGATGGCAGGATATGCCGACCGCCGACTGGTCGTCGTCGCATCCCGATACCGGCTCCGGTGACGCGGTGACGATGCTGACGGAAGTGGGCGCCGCCCTCGACCTGATGGATCAATCTTGGTGGTGCCCGGCGACCCTGTTCCCCAACGGGCACGCCGCGTTCACCCTCGGCGTGCGATCCGGGATCATCGTCAACGGGATCGCGCGCAGGTTCGCCAACGAACTGCTGCCCTACGACCAGATGGGTCGCGCCATGCGAGCCCAGATGGAACTCGGCCGCGGCGATCAATTCTGGTTCGTTTTCGACAATCGCGTCGGCGACGATCTTCCGGCGATCTGCATGCCGAGTCCCGACCGGGAATCGCTGTCCCGATCCGGTTTGTGGCACACCGCCGACAACATCGCGGATCTTGCCCGGTCGATCGAGCTCGACCCAGAGGAGCTGGGGGCGACGGTCGCCCGGTTCAACGGATTCGCCGACAGCGGCCACGACGATGATTTCGGCCGAGGCGAGGACCCGTTCGGACGTTTCTTCCTCGGCGCGACATCGCCCGAACCATGCCTTCGCCCGCTCGACGGCACGCGTTTGCACGCGGTGCGTTTGGTCCTCGGTGACCTCGGCACCAAGGGCGGCGCGGTCATCAACCGGGACGGAGCGGTCGAGCGCGTCGACGGGACCGTGATCGCGGGCCTCTACGCGGCGGGTAACTCCTCGGCGTCGATCTCGGGTGCGGTCTATCCGGGCCCGGGTGTGCCACTCGGCTCCGGAATGGTCATGGCCTACCGCGCGGTGGCCGATATGGCCGCACATCTCAGCGCCGCGGATACGGTGCAAGCCCCCGCCTGAGCAAGGCTCCGGACCGCGGTGCCGCCGTGTGGCGCACCGCGGTTCGGTCATCGGTATCCGGTCCGATCGCGCGCGATCACATATGTGCTCCGCCATCGATACGGACCTCGGTTCCGGTGATGAACGCGCCGTCGTCGGACGCCAGCATCGCGACCACGCTCGCGACCTGCTCCGGTCCGGCCATACCGGGGATCTCGATCTCGGCCGTTCCCGTCGGTTCCGGGACAAGGGCAGGTCGCAGTTTGCCGAACAGCGTGAGATCGGAATCGGCGGGAAGACCCGGGGCGGCGGTCATGCCGGACGAAATACTGCCTGGCGCAACGGAAACCGCGCGAAGCCCGTACTTGGCGTACTCGAGCGCGATCGCGTGCGTGAATGACCAGATGCCGCCCTTGCTCGCGGCATAGGCGGCCATATACGGATGCGCGAATGTGGCCGATGTGGAACTGAAGTTCACGATCACACCGTGATCCGATTCGATCAACGCGGGCAGCGATTCGCGGACCATGAGGAAGGTACCCGTCAGGTTCACGCGGATGATCCGCTCCCATTCCTGCAGCGATGTCGACTCGGTATGACCGCTGCGAAGGATGCCTGCCGCGTTGACGAGGACATCGAGTCCGCCGAGGCGTTCGGTGGCCGCGGCCACCCCGCCGCTCACCGACTGCTCGTCACCGATATCGATCAACTGCGTCGTGAGGCGGTCACCACTGCCGTCCGCCGCCACCAGCTCGGCGGTCTTGTTCAACGAATCGGAGATCACATCGGCGGCGACCACCGATGCTCCCTCGGAGAGCAGTCGCCGCACGGTCGCTCTCCCGATTCCCGATCCCGCTCCGGTCACCAACGCACGTCGTCCGTCGAATCGATTCACGATCACTCCTCGCTCTGTCCGGCCGAGTCGGCCCCTCGCGGTAGACGGGCAGACTCCTCGGGCGAGGACGGCGTCGTCTCCGGCGCAATCATGGGGTGTGCCCGTGCCGGTGGTCGTGGGCGTTCCCACTCGATGGAAGGTGAGTTCGCGCGGAGATTCCTGCGTGTATGAAAGATGGGATCGGCCGGCAGGCTCGTCTAATGAGATGTGAGGTCGGTGGCCACGCATCGATCCCAGATCTCGCGCGCGGCCATCCGCACCGGGCCGACCAGTTTGCGATAGTCGAGCGAGGTGACAGGTGCGCACACCGAGATCCCCGCGAGGTTTCCGTAGATGTGATCGGGTGGACCGATCGAGACGCCGACGCAGCCGATGCCTGCGAATGCTTCGCCGCGATCGTAGGCGGCACCCCGGTCACGGACCGCGGTGAGTTCTTCTTCGAGTTGAGTGTGAGAGGTGATGCTGTTTGCGGTCTGGCGGACCAGCTCGCCCTCGGTGTCCAAGACTTTTCGGGGGGAGCGAACATCCGATCCCTTGGTGAATGCCATCAGCGCCTTGCCGACCGCGGTGAGATGGCCGGGCACGCGTTGACCGACCACGGTTGGTGTCGGGCCGGACGAACGGCCGTTGAACTTCGCGAGATAGACGGTGTCCCCGAGATCGAGGACGGCGAGTTGAATGGTGAGTCCCGTGCGCTGGGCGAACGTCTGCATCACCGGCCTGGCGCCCTGCAGCAGGCGATTCTGATTCAGCGCGGCTTGGCCCATTTCGTATGCCTTGACGCCGAGTTCGTAGGTCTGTTCCGGAGAGCGGGCGAGCCATCCCGCGGTGGCGAGTTGTTCCAGGAGCCGATGCACGGAGGACCGTGGAAGGCCGGTCCGGACGGTCACCTGGGCCAATGTCAACGGGCCCGCCCCGTTGAACGTCTCCAGCACGAGTGATACCCGCTCGACCACTGACACCGGCACCCCGTCGGGGCTTGACGTTCTCACTGGACCTCCTCGCTTCCGTCACATCATTGTGACATGGGTCACGGTACCTCCGGTTCGATGCTCGGATCGGACAGGGCCGTGACGACGACTGCGCACGAGGCTCGCATGCCATCCGAGCCACGGTCAGCCCCGCTTCCCGATGAGCGAGACATTCCGGTCTACCGGGTGTCTTCTTCTCCTACCCTTCCCGGTGCCCGACCCGAGTGCGGGCCGGGGAGATGACCAGGAGGGCTGGATGGCGACAGGTACCGATGCGGGCCATGATCTCCGCACAGGCCCCGGGGCGACTGCGAGCGGCTCTCGCGCCCGCCGCGTCCGTGTGGTCGAGGTGATCGACGAGACCGCCGACGCGCGCTCGTTCGTGGTGGCGCCCGACTCCGAACATTCGGCGTCCTTCGAATACAAGCCTGGCCAGTTCCTGACCATACGGGTACCTGACGTCGGAACCGGATCCGCCCGCTGCTACTCGTTGTCGAGTTCGCCGCACAGTGACGCGACCATGAAGATCACGGTCAAGCGGGTCGAGGGTGGCCACGGATCCAACTGGCTCTGCGATACGGTCTCTGCCGGAGATGAACTCGAGGTACTGCCGCCCGCGGGCACTTTCACGCCGCATTCGCTCGACGAGTCCGCGGTCCTGGTCGCAGGAGGCAGCGGCATCACCCCCGTTATCGCCATCGCGAAGTCGATACTGTGCGGTGGCGGCGGCGAGGTCGTCCTGATCTATGCGAATCGTGACCAGGGGGCGGTCATCTTCGCACAGGAACTACGCTCCCTCGAAGAGCGATTCGGGGACCGGTTCGCCGTCGTCCACATCCTCGAATCCATACAGGGCTATCCGACGCGGCGGACGCTGGCGATGCTGTTGCGCCCTCTCGCGGATCGGGCGGTCTACATCTGCGGTCCGGCGCCACTGATGGACCTGACTGTCGATGTCTGCGCGGAGGTGGGTTTCCCGGTATCGCAGGTTCATTCGGAGCGATTTCTATCCCTGCGGCGGGATCCGTTCGCGATCGAGTCTGCCCCGGTCGGTGACGATGCGAGCCCGCCGGGCGAGATCGTGTGTAATGTTCGGATTTCACTCGACGGGGCCGAATATCAGGTGCCCTGGGCGTCCGAACAGAAACTCCTCGACGCACTCCTCGCTGCCGGTGTCGATGCGCCCTACTCATGTCGAGAGGGCGCCTGCAGCGCCTGCGTGTGTTCGTTGAGATCAGGACAGGTTCGACTGGCGCGCAACGAGATCCTCTCCGAGGACGATCTCGCGGACGGATACATTCTGGCCTGCCAGGCGGAACCGGACAGCGCGGAGATCTCGATCGAATACTGAGCGGCACCTGCTTGCGGCAGCCGGGCAGCGTTGCGCCCGCTGGAGCTCGACGCCGCTATCTGTGGCAGAACCCGACGTGAAACCCGTCCCATTCAGCAGGAGAGCCACGTCACAGTGGGCCGCGGGATCGTCAAGCTGATGACCGTGCGACGAGATCTGCGGTCGCGACCATCTGACCAGGAGGTACCGTGAGTTCCACGACCGACACCGGCGACCAGGTCCGTGTCATCGACAGGGGTGTTCCGCCCGAGCGATTCGCCCGCGGCTGGCATTGCCTCGGACTCGTCCGAGAATTCGGCGACGGTCTGCCGCATCAGGTTTCGGCGTTCGGAACCGAGCTGGTCGTATTCGCCGATGACGAAGGAAAGCTCAACGTTCTCAACGCCTTCTGCCCGCATATGGGCGGCAATCTGGCCCATGGAACGGTGAAGGGGAATACGGTTGCCTGCCCCTTCCACGACTGGCGGTGGCGTGGAGACGGTAAATGCGTCGGGATCCCGTACGCCCGGCGAGTCCCCCCGCTCGCGCGGACCAAGTCGTGGCCGACGACGCAGATCAGCGGTCAGTTGTTCGTGTGGAACGACCCACAAGGGCGTAAGCCGTCGGACGAACTCGCCATTCCGGAGATCCCGACCTACGGTGATCCGGGATGGACGGATTGGGTGTGGAATTCGATCGTCGTCGAGAACTCGCACTGCCGCGAAATCGTCGACAACGTGGTCGATATGGCGCACTTCTTCTATGTCCACTACGGCATGCCGACCTACTTCCGCAATATCTTCGAAGGCCATACGGCCAACCAGCTCATGCGGTCGCGTCCACGCGCTGACGCGGTCGGAGTCAGTGTCAACACCAACTACAGCGTCGAAAACCAGTCGGACGCAACATATTACGGGCCGTCGTACATGGTGGACAAGCTGTGGAGCGCGGGCCGGTCGGCTGAAGGCGACCCGAACATCTATCTGATCAACTGCCACTATCCGATCACCTCGACATCGTTCCGCCTCCAGTACGGGGTGATGGTGCAGAAGCAGGCGGGCATGGACGACGACGCGGCGAACCAGATCGCCGCCGCTGTCGGCAAGGGCGTCGCGATCGGCTTCGAGCAGGATGTGGCGATCTGGAAGAACAAGTCGCGCATCGACAATCCGCTGCTGTCGGAGGAGGACGGGCCGGTCTACCAGCTTCGTCGCTGGTATGAACAGTTCTACGTCGACATCGAAGACGTCAAGCCCGAGATGGTCAATCGGTTCGAGTTCGAGATCGATACCGAGCGCGCCCTGCAGAACTGGCAGGCCGAGGTCGACGCGAACCTCGCCGCGGGGCGTAGCGCCATCGCACCGAACCTGTCGGTGAACCGCGAGACCGTCTCGACTCCGTCCTGACCATCACCCGACACCATATCCAGACCAACGGACCAGGAGTTCCGATGTCAAATACAGTGCTCGACAATATCGACGCCATCGCCGAGGAGATTCGTTCCGGCGCAGAGGAAGGCGAATCACTCGGCCGTCTGCCCGACGACATGGCCAAGCAGCTCAAGGACGCGGGAATAATCCGATTGCTGCAGCGCAAGAAGTACAACGGGTACGAGGCGCATCCGCGTGAATTCGCCGAGACCGTGATGAGGACCGCGAGCATCTACGGCTCGGCGGGTTGGGTCGGCGGCATCGTCGGCGTCCACCCGTGGCAGCTCGCCTACGCTGACCCGAAAGTCCAGGAAGAAGTCTTGGGCGCGGATTCCGATACCTGGCAGGCCTCGCCGTATATGCCCAGCGGAATCGCGGTTCCGACCGACGGCGGCTACGTGATGAGCGGCCGCTGGCAGTTCTCCTCCGGAACCGACCACTGCGACTGGATCTTCCTCGGCGCCATGGTGGGCGGTGCGGATGGCAAACCCCTCATGCCGCCGAAGGGCCTGCATGTGATCCTGCCGCGCGCGGATTACGAGATCGTGGCGGATTCCTGGGATGTCGTGGGGCTGCGCGGTACCGGCAGCAAGGACATCATCGTGAAGGACGCCTTCATCCCGAACTACCGAGTGATGGAGTCGGCGAAGGTCATCGACGGAACGGCGGCCAAGGAGTACGGGGCCACCGAGACGCTCTACAAGATGCCGTGGTCGACCATGTTCCCGCTCGGCATCACCTCGGCGACCATCGGGATCTGCGAGGGCGTCCTCGCCGCCGGCGTCGACTATCAGCGAAATCGTGTGGGCGCCAACGGCAATGTCATCAAGGACGATCCCTACGTCCTGCACGCACTCGGCGAGTCGGCGTCGGAGATCGATGCCGCCCGCCAGCAGTTGCTGGCCAATGTCGATCGAATCTGGGACATGGTCGACGCGGGTAAGGACATCGACTTCGAAACGCGTGCCCGAGTCCGTCGCGACCAGATCCGCTCGGCGTGGCGCGCGGTCCGCGCCGCCGACGACGTCTTCGATCGCGCCGGGGGGAACGCACTGCGTATGGACAATCCGCTGCAACGGTTCTGGCGTGACGCCCACGCGGGACTGCACCACGCGATCCACGTCACCAGCACCACCTATCACGCGTCGGCCATGGCCTCGTTGGGTGTGGAGGTCCCCCAGGGGCCCCTCCGCGTCATGATCTGACCGGCTTCGGAGAGGAACGCGCACGAATATGACCGAGATCAAAGCTCTTGGCTACGTACGAGTTCTCGCCACGGATATGGATCGCTGGCGCGAATTGGGATTCGATGTCCTTGGCTTCGCCCCGGGTTTCGGGGACGAAGAGGACGCCCTGCATTTCCGCATGGACGAGCGGCCGTCGCGGATCACCGTCGAGCACGGTGACGTCGATCGAGTCACCGCGGTCGGCTGGGAGGTTCGGGACGCACCGGCCCTACGTCGGCTCGCCGCGACACTGGATGCCGCCGGATTCGAGTACACCACTATGCCGAGGGAACTCGCCGAACGGCGCAAGGTCGAAGCGGGCATCTGCATGAAGGATCCCGGCGGCACACCACTGGAGTTCTTCTTCGGCCCTGTCCTGGAACACAGTCCGGTGGTGACCAAGTACGCGCAGCAGTTCGTTACCGGGGCACAGGGACTCGGACACGTGGTGATGCCGACGACCAACTTCGACGAATCGTTCACCTTCTATACCGAGACGCTGGGATTCCTCTCTCGTGGGGCCTTCCGCATGCCGTCGCCGCCGGACACCGGTCCGCTGCGTATCCGGTTCCTCGGGGTGAATCAGCGTCACCACAGTCTGGCGATCATGCCCAGCCTGGCCGGCCGCGATCCCGGACTGATCCACGTGATGGTCGAAGTGGATTCACTCGACGCGGTGGGGCGAGCCTTCGACCAGGTGATGGCCAGGGATTTCCCGGTGTCCTCGACACTCGGCCGCCACACGAACGACAAGATGGTCTCCTTCTACGTGCGCGTCCCCGGCGGATGGGATATCGAGTACGGGACCGGCGGCGAGTCGGTCGACGAGTCCTATTACACCGCCGAGGAGATCACCGCCGACAGCTACTGGGGCCACGAATGGTCGTGGGCCAGGGAGATGAAGGCCGCGCGGAAAGCCGCGGCGACCGAAGCCGAACTCGCCGACGCGGCGCAGGCTGATGCCCTCCGCTGAACCGTCGCATGGCACCGTCTCGTTTCCCGACCTGGTCGGTCTCGATCTCGGTACCAGGCAGGTCTCGTATACCGAGTCCGACGCGATTCTGTACGCGCTGGCGATCGGCGTGCCCGCCGACGATATTCCGTATGTCTACGAACGCGGTCTCCGCGTGATGCCGACATATGCTCTGCCACTGGGGTTGTGGACGGCGGACGCGGCGTCGGCAGCGGGTGCGTTCGTACCGGCCGAGGCACTGCACGGTGCGCAGTCACTGGTCGTGCACACCGATCTCCCGCCCTCCGGAACACTGGAGATCGCAGGCGCGGTGACCTCGGTATGGGACACCGGCAAATCGGCTCTGATCGACATCACCGCCGAATGTGCGCAGTTCACCGCCACCTACACGATCATCGTGCCCGGCAAGGGTGGCTTCGGCGGAAGTCGACCACCCCGGTCGCCGGAACCCGACGCGCAGGGGTCGGTCGAAGCGGACTCGGTGATCGCCACATCGCCCCAGCAGGCCGCCCTCTACCGCCTGACCGGTGATCGCCATGCGATCCACATCGACCCGATGGCCGCAGCCGCCGCGGGTTTCGAGGCGCCGATACTGCACGGACTGTGCACGCTCGGCATGGCCGTTCGTGAGGTGGGACGCGCAGTAGGCGTCGCGCCGCGTGCGCTTCGAGAACTGTCCGCACGGTTCGTCGCCCCGGTCGTTCCCGGCGACGACCTACGCACGACAACTCGATCGTGGACCGAGGGCGACCGCAGGCGGGTGGCCTTCACGACAGCCGTCGGTGCCACGCCGGTACTCGCGGACGGATCGGCATCTTTTCGGCTGTGAGCCGCGAGTCAAGCGGTCGCCGACCGCTGGATGGGAATGCGCGGTTCACCAGCGTCTTTCGGCACCTAGTTTGACTTCCGGACGGAAGTTCAGCTCAGCGAGGAAGTGAATGTTGTGACAACCCAGGACAGCGACTTCGACGCCGTCGTCGTCGGGGCGGGGATCTCCGGCCTGTACGCGGTGTACAAGTTGCGCGAGCGCGGTATGCGCGTACACGGCTTCGAATCCGCCGAAGGTGTGGGCGGCACCTGGTATCACAACCGATACCCCGGTGCCCGATGCGACGTCGAGAGTATCGACTACTCCTACTCCTTCGACGAGGAATTACAACAGGAATGGACGTGGTCCGAGCGATTCGCGTCGCAGGAGGAGATCCTGCGCTACCTCGACCACGTCGCCGATCGCCACGACCTGCGTTCCGCCTACGACTTCCTGACCCGGGTGAGCTCTGCGGTGTACGACGAGAACACCGCGCGGTGGACGATCGCCACCGATACCGGCCGGACAGTGCACGCCCGCTTCCTCATCCTGGCGACCGGAGTCCTGTCCGCGACGAACAAGCCCGACATTGCAGGGCGTGACACCTTCGCTGGCAAGACTTTTCACACCGGCGAGTGGCCGCACGAGCCCGTGGACTTCGCTGGTAAACGAGTCGGTGTCATCGGAACGGGATCATCCGGCATCCAATCGATCCCGGTGATCGCGGAACAAGCCCAGCAGGTATTCGTCTTCCAGCGCAGCCCGAACTACTCGATTCCCGCAGGCAACCGTCCATTGACCGACGAGTTGATCGCGCAGGTGAAAGCCAACTACGCCGAGCGTCGTCGGCTGTCGATGTCCAGTGGCGGCGGTACACCGAACAGTGCCTACCCCAAGGGGGCGCTCGAGGTCGACGCGGCCGAACGAACGCGTGTCTACGACGAGTGGTGGCAGCGTGGCGGATATCTGTTCGCCAAGGCGTTCCCGGATCAGACGGTCAGTCTCGCGGCCAACGACACGGCCCGGGAATATGTCGAGGCGAAGATCCGCGAAATGGTCGAGGATCCGGATGTCGCCGAACAGTTGATCCCTACCGATCATCCGATCGGCACGAAGCGGATCGTCACCGACAGCGGCTATTTCGAGAGTTTCAACCGCGATAACGTCACCCTGGTCAATCTGCGTCGTACTCCGATCTCCGAGATCACCGAAACAGGCGTGCGGACCGCCGATACGTCCTACGACCTCGATATCCTAGTTTTCGCAACAGGTTTCGACGCGATGACCGGTTCCCTCTCCCGGATCGATATCCGGGGACGCGGTGGGCGCGAACTCCGGGACGAGTGGGCCGCGGGACCTCGAACCTACCTCGGACTCGCCGTCGCGGGCTTCCCCAATATGTTCATCCTCGCCGGTGCGGGTAGTCCCAGTGTGCTCGCGAATATGGTGCTGATGGCAGAGCAGCACGTGGACTGGATCTCGAACTGCCTCGACTACCTCGACGAACACGATCTGGCGACGATCGAGGCGACCGAGCGATCCGTCGACGAATGGGTGGCCGAGTGCAACGAGAAGGCCGCCGCAACCCTCTTCCCGACCGCCGACTCCTGGTACATGGGCGCGAATATCCCGGGTAAGCCACGCGTCTTCATGCCCTACATCGGCGGATTCGGCAACTACAACAAGATCTGCGCCGAAATCGCCGATGTCGGCTACAAGGGCTTCGAACTCCGGTAGCGCAGGTCCCGGCCGTCGAGTCGTGGGGCATCGAATGAACCGCCGTGCGGGGATGTATTCCCCGCGCCGACAGGAGAAGAGGACGTGGTCGAGATGAGCGTTGAGCGCAGGCGTGACCTGCATCCGGACGTCGAAGCGATGCTCACGGCGCTGGAGTCGTTTCCGAATGTGACCCGACATGATCCGGCGCGGCTGCGCGACATCATCGTGTCACGACGTGCGCCGCTGACCCACGAGCCGGACATGCGTATCGCCGAGGATCTCGTGATCGACGGTCCCGGCGGGGATCTCGCACTGCGCGTGTACGCGCCCCACGGCAGTGAGGGATCCGTGCTGCCGGTAGTCGTCTTCGCGCACGGCGGCGGATTCGTCTTCTGCGACCTCGACAGTCACGACGAGTTCTGCCGATCGATCGCCGACTCGGTCGGAACCGTCGTCGTCGCGGTCGACTACCGGCTCGCACCCGAACACCCCGGTCCCGCGGCGATGGAAGATGTCTACGCTGTACTGAATTGGGCGGCCGAACATATCTCCGCATACGGCGGTGATCCGCACCGGATCGCGGTCGCCGGGGACAGTGCGGGCGGCAACTTGGCGGCGACAGTCTGTTTGGCCGCCCGCGACAGAAGCGGCCCACCCATCGTCGCTCAGATCCTGCTGTATCCGGTGATCGATGACGATTTCTCCACCGAGTCCTACCGGCTCTACGGGCAGGGGTATTACAACGACGCCGAGGCCATGCGCTGGTATTGGGCGCAGTACGCGCCGGACGGCACCGACAGTCCCTATCTCGTCCCGAGCAGAGCCGGATCGCTCGCCGGATTGCCTCCCGCGGTGGTCGCCACCGCCGAGCTGGATCCGCCCTGCTCGGGCGGCGAAGACTACGCCCGACGACTCGCCGAGGCGGGGGTGCCGGTGATCACGCACCGCTTCGACGGCCTCTTCCACGGCTTCCTGACTTTTCCGAAACTCTCGTTGACCGGGCCGGCCCGTCTGCGGGTCTGGCAGATGATGCGCGAGGTCTTGGCGCTGCCGGGGGCATCGAACTCCCTCTCCCACTGAGCGGACGGCTACCCCCCGTCGACTTTTTCGACGCCCGACTATGAGTCCGGGTGTGAACCCGAACACAGCGAGTGCGTAGAGGTGGTCATGACACAGCGATTGGCAGGCAGGACTGCTCTGGTGACGGGCAGTAGCCGCGGGATCGGACGGGCGATCGCGCGGCGCCTGGCGGCGGAAGGTGCGACGGTTGTCGTCACGGCCCGTTCCCGTTCTCCGATTCCCTCCGTCCGCGACGGCCGGACACATCTGCTGTCCGGCTCATTGGCCGAGACGGTGGCGGCCATCGAGGCCGACGGTGGCCGGGCGATCGCGCTCCCCGCCGATCTCGAGGACGAGCGCAAGCGGGCCGGTCTCGTCGATGAGGTCGTCGGGACTGTCGGCGGTATCGACATCTTGGTCAACAACGCGGGTTTCGCCGATTACAGCTCGATCGAGGCGATGAATACCGCGACGTTCGACCGCACCGTCGAGCACTACCTGAAGGTGCCCTTTCTGCTGTGCCAGGCCACGATTCCGCGTATGCGCAAACAGGGCCGCGGCTGGATAGTGAACATCGGATCATCGACCGGCCTCAGCCCGATCAGGCCGTTCCGGGAGTACAACAAGACCTCGGGAGATGTCATCTACGCGGCCGTCAAAGCCGCCCAGCACCGTTTCACGGAGGGATTGGCCGCAGAGCTGCTCGATGACAATATCGCTGTCAATTCCGTAGGACCCTCGACGGCGATCATGACCCCGGGCGCCGCGGCGCTGCTGCCGGAGGGCTACGAGACCGAACCGGTCGAGTATCTCGCGCAGACTGTGCTCGAGATGGCGACGGAGCCTGCTGCCGAGCGCACCGGACTCGTCGCGTTCAGTCTGCATTACCCGTATGCGACCGACACTCCCGTCATGTCGCTCGACGGACGGGACGAACTTCCCCGGCGTGAACCGCCCGCCTGGTCGAATCCCCATATCAAGCCGAAGGGCCTGTGATGTCGTCGATCGCCGAGCAGCGATTCTCGCACGGAACCGCGCTGGTCACCGGTGCCGCCGCAGGGATCGGCAACGGACTCGCGCGGCATCTGGCCGACCTCGGAATGTTCGTCGTTGTCGCCGATATCGACGGGAATCGCGCCGAGGGCGTCGCGGTAGAGATCGCCGAGCGCGGCGGGCGTGCCGAGGGGTATGGGGTCGACGTCAGCGACGCCGCCGCGGTCGAGACCATGGCCGCCGCGATCTTCGCCAGGCACGGCAGCGTCGAGTTGCTCATCAACAACGCGGGCGTCGAATCAGCGGGCCTGCTGTGGGAGGTCGACGGCGACCGGTGGCGACGGCTGATGCAGATCAACGTGGACGGTGTCTTCTACTGCCTGAAGTCGTTCGTGCCACGCATGATCGAGGTCGGCACGCCATCGTGCATAGCCAATCTGTCCTCGGTCGGCGGCCTGAACACCGTTGCCGTGCAATCGCCGTACATCGTCAGCAAGTTCGCGGTGCAGGCGATGACGGAATGCCTGCACCAGGATCTGTCCATCGTGAACGCCCCCATTCAGGTCAGTGTCGTTGTTCCCCATTCGATTCGGAGCGAGATCTTCCGGTCGGCACAGCGCGAGGCCCCCACCACCGACCCCACCGCTAACGCGGTATTCGCAGCGATGCAACGAGACAACCTCGAGAAGGGGCTCGATCCGCTGCAAGCCGCCGAACACATGGTGGAACAGATCGCGCGAGGCGATTTCTGGGTCTTCTCCGATGACGAGATGTGCTCGGCGTCGGCGACCCGTCGCGGAGAACAACTCCTCACCCTCAGCCCGCCATCGAACCCACGAGACATGCTCGTCCGGATGGGCGTGCCACTCCCGGAAGGTACTTCATGACCGACACCGTCGTCGCCGACATCGGCGCACTACCTGATCGAAAAGCGCAGCTGGACAACGCTATCGCGGTATGCGACCCTGCCGCGTTGCTTATGTCGATGGTGCATGTGACCGGTGACACCGCCCTGCTCGACGAGTTCGGTGCCCGACTGTCGATCGTTGAACCCGGGATCCACTACCGGACCGGAATCCGCCCGGTTACGCCGCCGGGGACCTACCCCGACGACGTGGCCGAGGACATCCGCGCCCGCGCCCGCCGGATCCTGACCCCCGATCCGGTCGCCGAACTGGGTGTGCCCGACGGCGAATTGTTCAACCGGATGGCCACGGTATGCACCAGCGAGTGGGTGGACGCGGAGTTCACTCCCATTCTGCTGGAGCAGTCCGGATTCACGAAGGATCGGCGCCATGTCCCGGTGACCGTCACGCCACCGGCGGATTTCGAAGTGATCGTGATCGGCGCGGGCATCGTGGGCGTCAACGCGGGAATCAAGCTCGGAGAGGCGGGATTCGGCTTCACCATCTTCGAAGAGCGCGACGATATCGGCGGAACTTGGTTTCGCAACACGTATCCGGGTGCGGCCGTGGACACCCCGAGCCACTACTACTCGTACTCCTTCGAGCTCAACCCGAACTGGACGAAGTACTACCCGACCGGACCCGAGTACCAGCGCTATCTGCTCGATGTGGTCGAGAAGTACCGACTGCGCGACCACATCCGATTCGGCACGCGCGTGCGATCGGCCACCTGGCTGGAGAGGGAGAACCGTTGGGAGGTGGTGACGGAGGATCGTGCGGGTACGGTCGTCCGGCATCGCGCTCGTGCGGTGGTCACCGCCCTGGGAATGCTCAATGCCGCCAATATCCCGGATGTGGAGGGTATGGACACCTTCGCCGGTTCCATTGTGCACACCGCCGAATGGGATGCCGATCTGGACCTGCGTGGCAAACGAGTCGTCGTGCTGGGAACCGGGTGCACGTCTGTCCAGGTCGTCGCGAGCATCGTCGACGAGGTGGATGCCCTCGATGTCGTCGTTCGCAGCCCGCATTGGCTGGTGCCGGAGAAGGCGGTCGGCGGTGACGTGACCGAGGGGGAGAAGTGGGCACTGACGCATCTTCCGTTCTACGACAGGTGGTTCCGACTTCGTGCGTACTGGTTCGCCTCGGACAACCTCTATCCCATGCCGCGCATCGACAAGGAGTGGGCGGCGACGCACCTGTCCGCGTCACCGGCCAACGACATGGCACTGCGCACCGCGCAGGAGTACCTTCTGGCGAGCTTCCCGGATCGTCCGGATCTGATCGAGAAGCTCACCCCGGACTTCCGTCCGTACGCCAAGCGGATCGTCAAGGATCCGGGCTTCTTCGCGGCACTCAACCGGGACCATGTGACCTTGCACCGCGCGTCGTTCGATCGAGTCACCCCGGAGGGCGTGGTCACGACCGAGGGAGCCTTCATCCCCGCAGATGTCATCATTCTCGCCACCGGATTCGAACTCCAGTTCACCACGGCGATAGATATCGCCGGGCGTGACGGACGCACACTGGCCCAGGTGTGGAAAGACGGCGATGATCCGCGTGCGTACCTGGGCGTACAAGTGGCCGGGTTCCCGAATCTCTTCATCACCGCGGGGCCGAACTCCGCGCCGAATCACGGCGCCGGACACAACATCCTCAGCGAAGAACATGTGCACTACGTCATGGAGTGCCTGCAATATCTGCTCGAGAACGACTATGCCGCGATGGACGTCAGACAGGACGTGCTCGATGAGTACAACCGCAAGGTCGACGAGGCACTCGACGACACCGTCTGGGTGCATCCCGGTGCCGAGATCAACGGCTACTACCGCAACAGCTCAGGGCGGGCGATCGTCCCGTGTCCGTGGCGGTTGGTCGACTACTGGACGATGCTGCGTGAGCCCGATCCCGAGGATCTGACGTTCATCGGTCACGCAGCGACAGGTAACGGCGGAGAGGCCGAAGAACAGTGAGCAGCAATGGAAGCGGCGCGGTGACCGTGCGGCACGAGGTCGATCTGCTCGTCGTCGGCTCCGGGACCGGACTCGCCGCCGCGTTGACCGCGGCAGAGGCCGGATTGTCGACGCTGGTGGTGGAGAAGTCGGCCTACGTGGGCGGTTCGACGGCGCGTTCGGGCGGGGCCTTCTGGGTTCCCGGCAATCCTGTGCTGACCGAGCAACAGCCCACGGACGACCGTGCCGCTGCCGCCGTATACGTGAAGGTGGTCGTGGGGGATTCGGCTCCGCGGGAGCGCGGCACGGCCTTCCTCGACAACGGCTCGGCCACCATCGAGATGCTCTCGCGGACCACACCGATGAAATTCATGTGGGCGCAGGGCTATTCCGACTACCACCCCGAAAAACCCGGTGGATCGGCGGCGGGGCGGACCTGCGAATGCAAGCCCTTCGACGCGTCCGTACTCGGTGCCGAACGCTCTCGTCTGCGGCCGGGATTGATGGAGGTCTCCGGCCTGCCGATGCCGGTGACCGGCGCTGATTACAAGTGGCTGAATCTGATAACCAGCGTTCCCCGTAAGGCGCTGTGGCGCGCGATGAAAGCCGTTGCCAAGGGGGTGGCCGGCCTTGCGCTGAGGCGCGAGTACATCGCAGGCGGACAAGCACTGGCGGCGGGCCTTTTCGCGGGCGCTATCCGGGCCGGGATTCCCATCTGGACCGATACCGGCCTGGTGAGTTTGACCGTGGAAGGCGGCAAGGTCACCGGAGCGGTCGTCGACCACGATGGAGTCCTGACCGAGGTGATCGCTCGGCGCGGAGTCGTGCTCGCCGCCGGAGGTTTCGAACACGACACCGAAATGCGACGAAAGTCGCAGTCGGAGAGACTGGTCGAGCACGCGAGTCTCGGTTGCGAGGCGAATACCGGCGATGCCATCAAGCTCGCGCAGGGCGTCGGAGCCGCGACAGGGCTGATGGATCAAGCATGGTGGTTCCCGGCCGTGGCCGCGCTGCCAGGCAAGCAGCCATCGGTGCTACTCGCTGAACGTTCGCTGCCCGGATCGTTCATCGTCGACCAGACCGGACGCCGATTCATCAACGAGGCCGTGGACTACATGTCGTTCGGACAGCGGGTGCTCGATCGCGAACGGGTCGGCGACGCCGTGGAGGAGATGTGGATCGTTTTCGATCAGCGCTATCGCAACAGTTACATCTTCGCTGCCGGAATCTTCCCGAGGCAGCCGCTGCCGCGTTCCTGGTATGACAACGGGATCGCCGTCACGGCCGACGATCCGGCCGGATTGGCACGGGCGATGGGCATTCCCGAGGACGCGTTCACCACCGCGTTCCGCACATTCAACGCCTCGGCCGAGATGGGCGTCGACCACCAGTTCTCCAGGGGAGCCAGCGCATACGACCGCTACTACGGCGATCCGACGATCGCCCCCAATCCGAACCTGCGTCCCCTGCGGAAGGGGCCGTTCTACGCGGTCAAGATGGTGCTGTCCGACCTGGGAACCTGCGGCGGTGTGCGTGCCGACGAACGCGCCCGGGTTCTACGGGAGGACGGCAGCGTCATCGACGGCCTGTACGCGATCGGGAATACCGCGGCCAATGCGTTCGGCAACACCTACCCGGGCGCCGGGGCGACGATCGGCCAGGGGCTGGTCTACGGCTACATCGCCGCGAAATCCGCCGCAGCGGGCTGACCTCGGCAACCAGTGGAGCCCGAGCGCCCGCTGAGTGGGACGAGCGATGGCGTCGTGACGGCTTCGTACCTAGCCTCGGTCAATCACGCCGGATGAGCTGATAGCGGCTTTGAAATGGCGAAAGGTGCTCTGAACTGCGATAATTCGGCTTGCTTAGGGACGAAT